>NZ_JBPKBJ010000004.1:0-101291 GCF_051390655.1 Acinetobacter sp. P1(2025) | reverse complement strand
CATATAAATGGGTAGAGTACAGGTTGCTGTAGAAGCATGTTTAATTCGTCTAATCACAGATACTTTATAAAGCATTTTAATACTTTTTTGAATCTGTCAATGCGTAAGTCCTAATAATTTAGAAATTTAAATATATTTAAACCTGTAAATTTCAGGATTCCACCTAAAATAATTAGTACAAACAAAATACAAGTCACATAAAACAATAAGACTAAATAGCCAAGCCGAACCAATGAATCTAATCCGAATTTAGCAGTGGTATAAGCGACTGAACCGAATACCCCAACTGGTGCTAAACGAATGATTAAAGCCATCATCTTAAAAAACACTTCAGAAAAAGCTTCGATTGCTTTACATACCAACTCTGCCAAATGCTTTGGAATCATGAGTAAAGCGACACCAAACAAAATAGCGATCAATAAGACTTGTAAAATATCACCACGAGCAAAAGCATCTACAAATGTTTTAGGAATAATATGTAATAAGAAATCTGATCCCGAACTCATCGTGTGCGCACGTTCGGTATAAACATTTAAATCCTTTCCATCTAACTGGGTGATATCAATATTCATACCAACGCCAGGTTTGAAGACATATGCAATCACAATTCCCAAAACCAAAGCAATACTGGTGACAATCTCAAAATATAAAATCGTTTTTGCGCCAACCTTCCCCATTTTTTTAAGATCATTTGCTCCATACAATCCAAGTACAACTACACAGAAAACAATAGGCGCAATAAGCATCTTGATCAGTGCAATAAAGCCATCACCTAGCGGTTTTAAAGCTAAAGAAAAATCGTGAAAACTGATTCCAATGATAATACCGAGAATTAATGCAAAAATGACTTGAAGAAATAGACTAGATTTGAATCTCTGCAACATTGAATATTCATCTATGGAAAAGATAAATCTCAACTTTGCAAGAAACTCGCCAATAGATAAAAATCGCGTTATTTAAAACATGAAAAATACATTAAATTTACAAACACTTTTTAAAACATTATCTTAGAGTGTCAGATATTAAATATTGATGTACCCCTGTTCCTGCCGCTCGCCCAGTTGCAAAACAAGCAGTGAGTAAATATCCCCCTGTTGGTGCATCCCAATCCAGCATTTCACCACAACAAAACACAAAAGGATTTGATTGCAACTGTAATTGAGAAGACAAAGCGATCTGTTTAACACCTCCCGCACAGCTAATGGCTTCTTCGATTGGACGAAAGCCATCGAGTGAAATATTCAGGTTCTTGATCTGCTGAGCCATCTGTTTTGCATCTGACCATATGCTTTTATTCGTGACTTCACGCAACAGATTAATTTTGACGTGATCTAAGCCTGCTTTTCGCCAAATATTGGTTAGGGATTGCTTTTTATTGCTGTGTAATTTTTTTTCTAATTGTTCGGCACTTACATCTGGCAATAAGTCCAGATGCAATATGAAAGGTTGCTTTTGATGATTCAAAGCTCTTAAATCACGCCCTAATTTATAAATCACACCACTTTCAAAGCCATAGTGAGTAATCACAATATCACCATGCGTTTTATTTTCTGCGTTCACCCATGCATCCACGCGTTTAAGTGGTTGTCCCAAACAGTTTTGCATAAATGATGACCATGCTTTCAATACACCTGCATTACTGGCTTGAAAAGGTTCAATTTGATCTTCAGACAACCATTGTTGCCAAGCACCATCACTGCCTAATTGTGACCATGAAACAGCACCACAAGCCAATACAATCGCATCATAATGATCAGTGTAACATCCTGTTTGGTTTTCAATCGTTAACTGATTCTTGGTCACATCGACACAACGATGACGATAATAAAACTTCACCCCATCATCTGCCAATCGTTTTAGCCAAGCACGGAGTAAAGGAGCTGCTTTCATCTCGGTCGGGAAAATTCGCCCTGAACTCCCCACATAGGACTCAATACCTAAACCTTTCATCCAGTCTTGAATCCACTGCGCGTCCCAATGTCTCACCCATGGACTTAACCACGCTGCGTGATCATAGCGTTGAATAAAAGTATCGATTGGCTCAGCATGAGAAATATTCAAACCTGTTTTCCCAGCCATAAGGAACTTACGCGCTGCTGAAGGCTTCTGCTCAAAAACATCAATTTGATAATCATATTGGCTCAATACTTCAGCAGCCATCAAACCTGCTGGGCCAGCACCGATAATCGCAATACGTTTAGACATCAGATTGCTCTTGAGCATTTTGACCTTGCAAAGGTGCAAAATCATCAAAACGAGTCGAATAATTTTCAGGTTTTGTGATGATCAACTGTTGGCAAAGTTCACCACGTTCCAAGTACTTGACTTCAAAATGTGTACGCGCAGAGTCTGTTGCTATTTTTTGCTTTTCATAAGGCAACTTCCACAATTGAATCAGTTGCTGTTCAGCTTCATCAATATACTCTTCAATATTACTCGCTAAAGTAATGGTGCCATTCGGCTGAAGACGTGAAAGCAAAAACTCAAAGAACGGCATATTTAACCAACGCTGTGCTGGATTATGCGGTTCTGGGTTTGGATAAAGAATAAAAAACTGTTCTACCTGTGCAGGATGCAAAGCATGCACGACCCAAGGCAAAGCATCAGCATGTATGGGGTATAAATATTCACGTGGTTCAAGCTGATGCTGTTTTTGCATCGCTAAAAATTTTTCTTTAGTTCGTTCGATGGCATACAACGTCGTTTGCGGATTTTGCCCTGTGAACAGTAAAGCATGCTTACCTTTACCCGCACCGATTTCAACACAAATCGGCGTATTCGGAATCACCTGAAAATCACGTGGTGCTTGCATTCGGTGTGCTTGAAATTGACGAATCGACATATTCACATCAAACTATCTAGAAATCGGCATAAGTCTAACAATTCACTTTGCTTTTGACTAATCTATTTGTTTTTGATGTAGGAATTTTCTATGCCACGTACATTCCCCTGCCCACGTTGTGGACAAGACAGCACTTGGGAAGGTAATGAATTTCGCCCATTTTGCTCAGAGCGTTGTAAGCTGATTGATTTAGGGGCTTGGGCAAACGATGAATATAAACTGCCTACCCAAGATGCACCTCAGGCAGGCGATAAACGTCATGAAGATGAATACGAGGATTAGCCAGCTTTACTTGCAACGAATGGGTTGAATTGTTTCTCGTAACCGATTGTGCTGATTGGACCATGACCCGAAATAAACTGAGTTTCATCAGGTAAGCTAAAGCATTCTCTTTTAATCGAATCGAGTAACTGCTGATGATTTCCTTTTGGAAAATCTGTACGTCCAATCGAGCCTTTAAACAACACATCACCCGTCCAAAGCAAACCATGCTTTTGATTGTAAAACATCACATGACCAGGTGTATGTCCTGGTGCAAAACGCACCTCGAACTCGTCTTCACCCAGTTTTAAGGTTTCACCACCTTCTAACCACTGATCGACTTTAACAGGTTGAGGAATTGGGAAACCATAACGTGCTGAGACTTCTTGAATCATATCTAACCAGAATTGGTCTTCTTTATGTGGACCAATGACAGGAATTTTCCAAGCTTCAGCCAATTCTCCTACAGCACCAGCATGATCAAGATGTCCGTGCGTTAACCATAATGCTTTAACGGTTAAACCCAAAGCTTCAACTTCTTTTTTTAGTACTGCTGCATCGCCACCTGCATCAATCAAAACCGCCTCTTTGCTTTCACTGTCCCATAAAATTGAGCAATTTTGAGCAAATGCGGTAACAGGAACAATTTTGACTTGCAGCATAAAAAAACCTCTGGCGTGAAAGAAGATCGTCTTAACGATGAGCTAAGGTATGAGTAAGAGCATCAAGATTAGCCTGAACCAGACTTGCAAGCAAATCTATATGTGCTTGGTCAGTATTTAACGCAGGAATATAAGCATATTCTCCACCACCAGCGTGTTGGAAAGTTTCTTTATTTTCAACTGCCAATTCTTCTAATGTTTCCAGACAATCTGCTGAAAAAGCAGGACTCAGCACTTGTACAGATTGAACCCCTGCTTGTCCCCATTGTTCCAATAAAACATCGGTATAAGGTTTAACCCACTCTTGTTTACCAAAACGAGATTGGAAACTGATTGCCCATTCATCTTCATTTAAATGCAATGCTTCAGCAACCAGTTTTGCGGTCATACGACAACGATCTGCATAAGGATCACCTTTGTCTGCATAAGGCTGAGGAATACCATGAAATGACATCAATAATTTTTCAGGTTTTCCGTGCTGCTCTTGATAAGCAAGCACACTATCCACCAAAGCTTGAATGAATAATGGATGCTGATAATAATCTTTGATCATGGTTATTCCAGGCAAATGGCGCTGATTTGGAATCCATCGTGCAAAAGCATCATATAAAGGTGCAGTGGATGTCGCAGAATATTGCGGGAATAATGGTAATAAAATCACATGCTCTTGAGGCACTTTCTCAAGTTGCTCAAATACTGCATAAATGCTTGGTTGACCATAAGTCATGGCAGGCAGAACCGTTAAGTCAAATTGATGATTTTCATCCAGCAAACGCTGTTTAATCAATTGTGTTTGTTTGAGAACAATTTCACGCATTGGTGAGTCAGTTGACCAAACTGAGGCATACGCTTGAGCAACCCGTTTTGGGCGAAATGGAAGAACAAAAGCATGTAGAATCACCCACCAAATAAATTTTGGGATTTCAATTACACGCGTGTCAGATAAAAATTGCTTCAAAAAACGACGTACTGCTGGTGCAGTCGCTTCGTCGGGCGTACCTAAATTTGCTAAAATCACAGTGACTTTTGGTTTTGGTGTCGCTGACATAGATCGTTTCCGCTATAGCTGAATTTCTTCAATTACTTTAGCAGCTTTATGATTCTTTTTTAAATTGGTTTAATGCATTGTTTTAAATTGAAAAACCCGATTACTATCTAGGACATTACTTTCCAATAGCTTTTGAGCTTTATGCGTCAGCTGCCATAACATACGTTGGCGATCATCACGTCCCGTAGGTACAATCCATTCATTCTGACGCATTTGCATTTTTATCTCATGCAAAGCACGTATATTGATCTGTGCTCTTGAAACGGCGTGTGCTCTTGGCATCTCTTTACGCGCATCTTCCAAACCTGTTTCATTTAAATATTCATTCATACGTTTTGAAAAATATTCTTCAGGAGTTGGACTAACAAAAGATGAACCAAGTACATTGAGCAATTGTGCCCATGTTAATTTACGGAACGTTTTGATGTCTTTAAAATTACCATCTTGATAGGCATGCATACGATATTCAAAAGAATAAAGCTCATGCATTGAAACCTTAGGTAACATTGAAATTGGATCTGCTTCGCGACTACCCATCTCAGTTTCGAGTTGTTTTAGTTTGGCGCGTAAACTATCGATCTCATCTTGTAAAACTTGAGTGTTCTGAGGACGTACCCAACCTACCACAGGATAACGCTCTAACATTTGTGGCATGCTCGAACGAACAGCTAGTTCCAAATCTCTTAAGGTACGGTATGTAAATATTTGATCAACATCATGCTGTAGCTGTTTTCTAAACTCTTTAAATTTTTCTTTTAATTCAGGTTTATTATCTTGCAATTGTAAGTCACGCGAGTCGGGATCTTCATGCATAAATACAATCACAGGTTTTTGCTTGGTCATCGCATAGATATACTCTAAATGCATATAACCTACGCCAGACACAGATTGTTCTCCATACTGGCTGCCAAGCAAAATCACCACGTAATCGCAGTCATCAATTTGACGTCGGGCGATCGATGTGCTCAATGGCGTGCGTTGTTCCAAGCCCCAAGAGAAAAAGCCCATTCCCACCAAAGTTTGAGTCAGTACTGCTCGCTCTGGTTGCATTTCATTGCCAGACGTAGAAATAAAGACTTGATAACGAGTATCTTGCATAGCCTGTGCCCCACTTCACTTATCCATAAGTTTAAGCTAAACCGCCCAAAAACCTATTAACAGATAACCCCAAATAAAATTTTAAATATGGTATGAGTCGAGCTTAATATCTAAACTTCATCCAAATTATTGATTGTCCACGTCAATTGTGACGACATAAGATGCTGAACTACGGGTTGTAACTCGACTGCATTCTGTCCACTAACGAAACATTCAATACGTGTAATATTATGACTTATTTTGTCACATAATAACCTATTTTTTATTAAAATATACGCTGTTTGTCGCGCAACTGCTTGTCCTGAATCGATTAATTTTAACTTTTCATTAAAAATCTGACGAATAGCATCTTTCAAAAATGGATAGTGAGTGCAGCCTAGTACAAGAAAATCTGCCCCCTGATCTACCACTGGTTGCAAAATATTATGAAGCTCAACTAAACATGCTTCACTCATCTGCTCTCCTGCCTCTACAAAAGGCACAAGTTTGAGGCTCGTAAAAGTTAAAACTTTCACACCTGCAGGCTCTGCAAACTTTAGCATGACTTCTTTAATTAACTTACCACGAAACGTTGCAGGTGTTGCTAGCACAGCGACGACTTTTGATTGCGTCTGAAGTACAGCAGGTTTCAACGCTGGCACTAAGCCGACAATCGGAAAATGCTCACCATAATGTTCACGCAGATAATCCAAACTAAATGCTGATGCAGTATTACAAGCAACGACGGCGATTTTGCAACCTTGCCTATAAAGCCATTCAATTGCTTTTGCCGTTAGCTCACGAATTTCTTGATCAGAACGCGCTCCATAAGGTACATGAGCGGTGTCAGCATAATAAAGAATGCGCTCATTGGGTAAATGAGAGGCAATTTCTTGAGCAATCGACAAGCCTCCAATCCCAGAATCAAATACACCTATCGGAGCATCTGAGGATGCATGAGGCATAGGATTTAATAACTCTGCGATAGGTTGAACAGCTGTCATACACGAAAACGTAGTGGTGAAATATCTCTGTTAAAGATTAAACCTCAGGTGCTCAAATGCAAGACTAAATCACCACTTTTTAATGTTAAAACAGCTTCACCTTGTGAATTTTCAGACAAAGTGCCGTAATTCACGAGATGATAAAAACTTTGACGCTGAATCAAGGCATTGATTCCAAATCGAACATGAACATAAGGTCTTAACTCACCTGCATATTCACGCATAAAAATCGGATGCTGTTCATCCACAATGACGACATCTTGATTACTGGTCGTAAGTTGTAGATATTTTTTTCCATCTAGTTCTATTTGATCAGCTTGATTGATGATTAAAGGTTCATCTTCAACTTCAATTTCAATCTGTTCAACTGGTGTTTTTAAGTAGAATTTTCCATCTTCTCTCCAAAGCACTTTACTAAACAGATCTAAGAGTGCCTGACGCTTAACCAATTGACCTTCGTGCCACCACTCACCATTGGCTTTTACTTTCAAATCCATTTTGCCACAATGCTTTGGATGCCATTGGTCTAAAGGTGGAATTGACCTTTTGTGACTTTGCTGTACATCTTTTAAGTATTGTGCAATGTTCATTAAGTTTTTATCATCAGACAACACGATTTTTCCTGTATTCTGTGGAGAATCATTTTCATTTATCATAGTTTATGCCTTGCTGACGGGAAAATATGACCACTCAGCCAATTGGCGAGATCAAGGTTTAAAACTATACTATCCCAAACGTTTGCAAGCGCAATAGATAGTTTTGTGCTTGGCAATTCAGAACACTCATGGCAGCACCGAATAGCAATGATTACGGTTGCCACCCTTAAAATATGAGGAGTCCTACATGGAACACATCGAACGTGAAGCGATGGAGTTTGACGTAGTGATCGTAGGCGCTGGACCTGCGGGTTTATCTGCTGCGATTAAAATTCGTCAATTAGCGATTGAAAACAACCTACCTGACCTTTCAGTCTGTGTGGTTGAAAAAGGCTCTGAAGTTGGTGCGCATATCCTTTCTGGTGCTGTACTTGAACCACGTGCCATGAATGAATTGTTCCCGAACTGGAAAGAAGAAGGCGCTCCGCTGAATGTTCCTGTAACGGATGACGAAACTTATTTCTTATTATCTGATACTAAAGCACAAAAGATGCCGTATTGGATGGTTCCTAAATCAATGCACAACGAAGGGAACTATGTCATTTCTCTTGGTAACGTTGTTCGTTGGTTAGGTCAAAAAGCTGAAGAATTAGAAGTTTCTATTTTCCCTGGTTTTGCTGCATCTGAAGTACTTTATCATGAAGATGGTACTGTGAAAGGCATCCAAACAGGTGATATGGGTATTGGCAAAAATGGTGAGCCAACACACAACTTTACTCCTGGTTATGAACTTCATGCTAAATATACTTTATTCGCTGAAGGTTGCCGTGGTCACCTCGGTAAGCGTTTAATTGCTAAATACAATTTAGATAAAGATGCTGATCCACAACATTACGGTATTGGTATCAAAGAACTTTGGGAAATCGATCCTGCAAAACACAAGCCTGGCCTTGTAATGCATGGTGCGGGTTGGCCTTTGTCTGAGACAGGTTCTGCAGGTGGTTGGTGGTTATATCACGCTGAAAACAACCAAGTAACTTTGGGTATGATCGTAGACTTATCTTACGAAAACCCTCACATGTATCCATTCATGGAAATGCAACGTTGGAAAACACACCCAACGATTAAGCAATTCCTAGAGGGTGGTAAGCGTATTTCTTACGGCGCGCGTGCGGTAGTGAAAGGTGGTTTCAACTCTTTACCTAAACTAACATTCCCAGGCGGTTGCTTGATCGGTGATGATGCTGGTTTCTTGAACTTCTCAAAAATCAAAGGCTCACACACTGCAATGAAGTCAGGCATGTTATGTGGCGAGGCTGTATTTGAAGCCATCGCTGCTGGTGTAGCAAAAGGTGGTGATCTTGCCATTGCTCGTGTACTTGAAGGCGATGATCATTTTGCTAAAGAGTTAACTGCTTATACAGATAAATATAACAACTCTTGGTTAAAAGAAGAGTTATATCAAGCACGTAACTTTGGTCCAGCGATGCATAAGTTTGGTACATGGATTGGTGGTGCGTTCAACTTTATTGACCAAAATGTCTTTAAAGTACCATTTACATTACATGACTTAAAACAAGACTTTGCTGCACTTAAAACTGTAGATGCGTCAACATTCAAACCTAACTATCCAAAAGCTGATGGCAAGTTAGTATTTGATCGTTTATCTTCTGTCTTTATTTCAAATACTGTACACGAAGAGAATCAACCAGCTCACTTGAAGCTGACTGATCCATCTATTCCAGTCAACGTAAACTTACCAAAATGGGATGAGCCTGCTCAACGTTATTGCCCTGCTGGTGTTTATGAAGTGATGGAAAATGATGACGGTTCTAAACGCTTCCAAATCAACGCTGCGAACTGTGTACACTGTAAGACTTGTGATATTAAAGACCCATCACAGAACATTACATGGGTAACGCCAGAAGGTGGCGGTGGTCCAAACTACCCGAATATGTAATTTTTAATTTGTGCTGAAACTTAGTTTTTAGTACAAATTAAACCAAGAAAGCCTCATGAAATATGAGGCTTTCTTATTTTAATCTTTCTGTTTTTCATCAAATTTTTTATATTGTTTTGATAATAAACTTAAGCTCTTCATCTGCTTGCCAAAACGTCGACACGAACTACACATCACCACATGAAACTGTAAAGCACTTATTTCTTTGAAGCTCAGTGTCCGATCTTGTTTTTCTGAAAGCAATTGGGTCGCTTCTCGGCACGTCAACATGAACAATCCTCCTGAAGTAACCATTTGTTTTCTAAGCATTCACGTAGTCTGACTCGACTGCGATACATTAGAACGTTCAAGTTTGAGATACTTAGCTCTAATTTCTCACAGATTTCATCTGAACTAAGTTCAATCATTTCCCGCAACATAAACACTTGTGCATACTTTGCTGGTAAATGATTCAAACAGGTATCGAAAATCATCCAAAAATCTTGCTGCTCCATCATTTCCTCAGGATTCAACCATGCTTTTGGTCTTTCTGATTTTTGCCAATGCCCTGAAGCATCAAACAACTCATCCACGCTTCGCTCATTTTCTTCCGTATCAAACAATTCAGACATACTGACTAAACGTTGCTTCTGACGAATTAGATCAACAATTTTATTTTTTAAAATAGCGAATACCCATGTTTTAAATGCTGATCGGCCAGAAAAAGAACCTGAATGTTGTAAAGCACTGACTAAAGCTTCTTGCACAACATCCTCAGCTTGATGAAATGAAGAAAGTTGCAATACTGCAAATTTCATCATTTGTTGTCGTAGTTCCATCAGAAAATCATCGTTATACAGTTGCTGCGATGCATTAGCATTCGATGTTGTAATTTCAGGCATCGCGTTTCTCACTATGCTAGTCAGGTTTGTATAACAATTCTAAGCGGATCAAATCTTCTGCAAGTTCATCCAGTTGAGTATTCACTTCACTGAACGATAGATCAGGAATTATTTGCTGGATAAACTCAGCGAGTGCTATTCGCGGCAATGGTTGTTGTGCTAATTGCTCAATTAGATAAGCTGTTAATGGAGTCAATATTTCAACACAAACCCGATCATGTTTGTTCCGCCAAACCATGATGGCACTTGGAGCGGGATCTTTGTGAATTTGATTGATTGACCACTGGTAAACAGGATATTGATACACCAACACCCAAACTTGTGTAGTCAGCTGCCAATTTAATTCGGCATTCAAAGTGACATCTTCAATTTCAAGTGTATCCAAGTACAGTTCAAGCCATTCGTATTGCAATAGCTCAGCAAGCCAAGGATATTCAAATAAAATAGGATGCTGCTTTTCTGTGAGAAACTCTCTGAATTGCAACGAGATATCGTTATAAAGCGGAGACTGATTCTGAGATTCTCGAAAAAAATCCGTCAGTAACTGTTGCCATTGCTGCTCAGGCAATAAAGATCGAGCCACCGGATAAACCAAATTGATAAATGAGCAAACATTGTTGAACAACAGTTCTCGATAAACTTGCATACGATCCAAAGCAAAAGGCACTGCTTTTACTGAATTTGGATCACGCAGCCAGTCACAAAAATCATGTTGGGTCTGCTGAAAAGTATGCTCATTCATACTCATACATTCACCCCATCGACCAAATTCTGGCTCATTGGGATTAGTGTATGTTGATTTGAATATTGATGCTGTAACTGCTGAATCTTATTCAATTCACTCTGAAGTTGCTGCCATGTTGGGATATTAAAATCGCGCTCTAATAACGTTGGTTTCACACCACATACCTGATAAGTGTATTCCAACAATGCCCACACGGGATCACATACTTCAGCACCATGAGTATCAATGAGTAAATCTGTACTCACCGGTTCATGCCCTGCTATATGTAAATAACGAATACGTTGTTTCGGCATAGCTTCAATGAAAGCATAAGCATCTGCTTGGTGGTTGATACTATTTACATAAACGTTATTCACGTCCAACAATAATTCGCAATCTGCTTGTGTGATTACTTCACGGACAAACTCTGCCTCAGACATTTCAGCATTCGGCATAAGATAAGTAGAAACATTTTCTAATACTAATCTTCGCCCTAAAATATCTTGAACTTGAGAAATTCGTTCCACTACATACTTCACAGCAGCTTCAGTCATTGGGATAGGCAAGAGATCGTATAAATAGCCACCATCATTGGTATAACTCAGATGTTCCGAATAAATCTCGACTTGATAAGCATCTAAGAATTTTTTGATTTGATAAATAAAATCAATATTTAAGGGATGAGGACCACCAATCGACAAAGAGAGTCCGTGACAAATTAATGGAGATTTTTCTACACACTGAGCTAGAAGTTTCGCATGTCGACCACCAAAACCCATCCAATTTTCTGGAGCAACTTCAATAAAGTCAGGATGATGAGTCGCACCTAAAAATGCTTCGATAAAATCTCGCCTTAGGCCAAGACCCACATTTGTGATTGCATCCATAAAGAATCCCTTTGGTGAATGACAGCCATCTTTTTAGATGCTGTCATCAACCGTCTGCATAAGGCTTAGTGAGCGCCACACTTCCCATCAGCCACTTTTTTGTCTGCACCACATTTTGCATCTGCCATTTTTTTGTCTGCGCCGCATTTAGCATCCGCAGCTTTTTTATCTGCACCGCATTTTGCATCAGTAGTTTTGTGTTGTTTTTTCGCTTTATCTGAACCACATTTCGCTTCACCACATTTTGCATCTGCAGTTTTAGTCACATGTGTTTCAGTCGTCGTCGATGCTGCCGAAACTTGGGTTGCTGCACCAACCATAGATAATGCAACTAAAGCGGCAACCGAAGTCATTGAGTTTAATTTATTCATTGTGAAGTTCCTTTTAAGTAAATATTGCTTTTGTACTAGGTACATAAAATTAGACGTGCGAACAATCAAATTATTACAGTCAAATTTAGATTTTTTTTGTGTAAGAAATCAAAAATTCAAACGACTAATAACTAATAAAACTTATTCGTTGTGAATTTCTCATGAAAAATCTAATTTATTCTTTACATAAACGCTATCAGAATTTGGGTTTCAACTTAAATTATTTTGATGGAATCGCCTCTTTAGCGCTTCGCCTATATTTAATTCCTATTTTTTGGATGGCTGGACACAATAAACTACAACATTTCAATGATACAGTTGAATGGTTTGGCAATAGTGAATGGGGCTTGGGCTTACCCTTCCCATTGGTTATGGCTAGCCTTGCAATTTCGGCTGAGTTAGGTGGTGCTGTCTTACTTGCCTTAGGTCTTGTAACGCGACTGATTTGTATTCCATTGATTATCACTATGCTGGTCGCTATCTTTACTGTACACATTCAAAATGGATGGCAAGCGATTGCTGATCCACACGCTCCTTTTGCAAATATGGAAGTGATTGAATCGGCTGAGAAACTAGAGAAAGCGAGAGAGATTCTGAGCACTTATGGAAATTATGATTGGCTTACATCAAGTGGCTCATTTGTCATATTGAATAATGGCGTTGAGTTTGCAGTGACCTATTTGGTTATGTTGGGTGCACTACTGGTTCTTGGCGGTGGAAGATATGTAAGTTGTGATTACTGGATCAGTCGAAAAGTAATTAAATCAAAAAGATAGGTGCATAAAAACCTATCTTAATAGTGAAAGTGCGATCAACCACATGATACAGCCAATCAATAGATCTAAGACTTTCCAAACTTTAGGATTTGCAAATACAGGACGCAATAATCTCGCCCCAAATCCTAAACTAAAAAAGAATAAAAATGACGCTGATACTGCCCCACTAGCAAAAGAGATCTTATCTGCATATTGAGCAGATATTGAACCTAATAATACAACCGTGTCTAAGTAGACATGCGGATTTAACCAAGAGAAACTGAGACATAAAACTATCGTTTGCCAGAAAGTCGTTGTTTCTTGTTCAGAAGCAATTAAACCTGACTGCGAATTATAAGCATTGTAAAAGCTGCGGGCGCCGTAAATAAACAAGAAGAGTGCGCCGAAATACTTCATAGCTTGAATCAACCATGCTTGTTGACTCAATATTGAAGCAAATCCAAACACACCTAAACAAATTAAAAATGCGTCGGATAAAGCACAGATCAGACATACCCAAAATACATGCTGTTTGAGCAATCCTTGCTTTAAAACAAAAGCATTTTGTGCACCAATTGCGAGAATAAGTGAAAGTCCCAGCGCAAAACCTGAGAAATAGGTCGAAAGCAAACGATTAACCTTTTTGCACTAAATAATGATATTCAGTATTGCTATTTTCGTCTAAAGACTCTTCTTTCAACAGTAATTCATGTCCTAGATGCATGCAGAATTTAGGAATATCCCAAGAAGTTGAAGGGTCTGTTGCAAAAACTTCTACCACATCCCCAGATTTTGCTTTACGAATCGCTTGATGCAGCATCATCACTGGTTCAGGACAACGTAAACCACGGGTATTAAGTTGTACTGTTGGGAGTTTGGTTTGTTCAGACATCATATAACTCAAATATGCTAATTTTCACATTTTATCATAAAGTCATACTGTAGAAATCACCTGCACTTTTTTGAAAAACTGTACATTTCTTGCATCGTTTTATTGATGCATATCCGCTTTTTCTTCGGTATGATGAAAATCATCTAATTGATATAGAGAGTCTTTAGGAAAGATCATGGTCGATGAATCCAGTCCGTCGTGGGGTATGCGTGGCTTAAGAAAATGGTTAGGTACTGCACCTGAAACTCGCGATGAATTACTTAAGTTAGTTCAAGATTCACGTCGCTTCTTAGAACCCGACACAGTCGCAATGCTTGAAGGTGTTCTAGATCTGCCAGCAACGAAGATTCGAGAGGTTATGACACCTCGTACTGCAATTATTAGCTTACAAGAAGATGATCAGCTGCTTGACATCTTGCATGTTTTAATTGAATCAGCACACTCTCGCTTTCCCGTTTTTTCTGCTGATCAAACTGACAATGTTGTGGGCATTCTTCTTGCAAAAGACTTATTGCCATTTCTCACTGAACGCAATGTCAAAGTCGACATTCGCTCATTGATGCGCCAACCTGTGTTTGTTCCTGAAAGTGCGCGATCAGATCAAGTGCTTCGTATGCTAAAAAACACACAAACGCATATCGCCATCGTGATTGATGAATATGGTTCAACTTCTGGTTTAGTTACTCTGGAAGATATTCTTGAAGAGATCGTTGGTGAAATTGAAGATGAACATGACATTGCTGATGAAGAAGCTTTGTACATTGTTCCTGACAATGATCCAACCACAGCAAATACTTGGATTGTTCAAGCACTTACACCAATTGAACATTTCAACACAATTTTAGATGCAGATTTTTCTGACGATGAAGTTGAAACTATGGGCGGTTTACTGCTGCAAGAAATCGGTTTAGTGAGCGATCTACAAGGTCAGACGATTGAACTTGGTGATTGGGAATTTACCATTATTGAAGCAGATGCACGCACTATTCATCTGATTCGAGCTGTCCGTCAATGAGAAGCTACTTTGAAAAGCTGTTCAACCCATCCCAAACCCACAAACAGCTTCCGTTTATCTTTCCACTCCTGATTGCACTTATTTCAGGTGCAATCTTTAGTTTTGCGCTCGCACCGTATTTCTTTTGGTGGTTAGCAATCTTATCTCCTGCTTTACTCTATGCCGTATTACGCCAGCGTAATCCTAGACAGGCATTTGTATTGGGCTGGGCATACGGATTCGGATTGTGGTTTGTAGGTGCATTTTGGTTATATACCTCCATTCACGTCTATGGTGATACTAACTCCTTTTTAAGCGTTTTGATGATTGCCTTTATGGCAGCTGCAATGGGCTTATTTACCGCTTTTCAGACTTGGCTTTACCGTCGATTTTTCCCTGAAACTCCACTGACATTTGCACCACTTTGGGTTTTATTTGAATGGGCAAAAACATGGGTCTTCACGGGATTTCCATGGCTTTTTGCAGGCTATGCATTCACAGAACGATTATTAGATGGTTATGCGCCTTTATTTGGGGTCTATGCTGTATCGTTTGTCGTGATCGTGCTCGCATGTGCTCTTGTCGAAATCCTCAATCGTCGTTGGTTTTGGGCCATCCCATCTGGTTTACTGATCTTAGGTGCATGGGGTGCGGGTTTCATTCAATTTGTACAACCCAAAACAGAAAAACCACTCAGTGTTTCATTAATCCAAGGCAATATTCCTCAAGACTTGAAATGGTTGACTGAATATCAAATTAAAACCTTGGAAATCTATGCCAACCTGAGTCGTGCTGAATGGGGACGTGATTTAATTGTTTGGCCTGAATCTTCGATTCCTCTGTTTCAAACAGACATTCCTGACTTTTTAAAAGCAATGGATGCACAGGCTAAAAAATCTGATACTGCTTGGGTTACGGGTATTCCTTATTGGGACATCCCTAAATCACAACAAGTAGGTGAGCCTTTGTACTACAACAGTATCATGGCTTCTGGTAGTGAATCGTCTGGCTTATATAAAAAGCAACGCCTCGTACCCTTTGGTGAATACATTCCGTTGTCTGGAATGTTGAAATGGGTACTTCCTGCAATGCAGAACGATGTAAGTATGAGTGGTTTTTCTCGCGGAGAATCAGATCAAAAACCATTGTCTGTGAAAGGACATGCGCTTGCAGCTGCAATTTGTTATGAAGTGGCTTATCCAAATCTCACTCGCCGTAATGCGCTCAATAGCGACTTTTTAATCACAGTTTCAAATGATGCTTGGTTTACAGGAACGGCTGGACCTTGGCAACATTTACAAATGGTGCAAATGCGTGCCAAAGAAAATGGTCGTTGGTTTATTCGTGCAACCAATACAGGCGTCACGGCCTTTATTGATCAGAATGGTCATATTGTGAAACAGGCTCCTATGGATCACGAAGCAGTATTACGTGGTGATTTACCAGCGATGCAAGGTCAAACACTTTATAATCGTTTAAGTGATTTCCCGATTCTTATTTTCTCTGTTCTACTTTTAATTATCGGTTGGATATATCGTCCTAGAAAAGTCGATATTTCATTTAAATCACGTCGATAATTTCTAAAGAGCGTTTTGAATCCAAAGCGCTCTTTTTTTATTCATAATATTCAAATTAAAATAAGATTGAAAACTGTACCGTGAGATACGCGACTAAACCAGATAAGAAAAACATCGGCAAAGCTCGATAAGCTTTAAAAATGAATTGTTCATATTTTGGAATTAGATTACTAATATTCCAAATACTGGTTTTCAAAGCACTCAAGAAACAAACGATAAACCACGTACTCAATAAACTGATCGCAAAAAAGCCAATGATGATCTGACTACTTCCTTCAGCCGTTTGCCATAAGTTTAATGCCCCTTCACAGACAGGTAGTAAACTTAAAATGAGCAATACAGATTTAAGCATTGCCCAATGAAACTGATTCAGTTCATCTAACAAAAAAAATGCTTTCATCTGATTTCTCCATCACCCATTTAAATGATCTGAATTTATTATGCAAAGCTTTAATCTAAATAAAAAGTTTAATTTAATGAATCACTTCTGTTTCTTGTAACTATTAAATATGGGAATAATTCTTATTATAAATCTCAAATTAGTTTGATTATATTATTATCATGTTTTTCATAAATTTATGATTATTTTATGAATTAAGAAACATTATCACTTCACTCTTGATTTATTTATTCTAAAAGTGAAGTGATCGTTTTAATTAGAATTTATGGTTGATAATAAATATCTGCATCATTACCCTCACCACCCTCTTTTCCATCTGCACCAAACGAATACAAATCAAAAGAGCGACCTTCACGACCTGGAATCACATATTGTAAGTCATTTTCCCAGCTGTCTTTAGGATAACCACCTTTGACATAGCCACCAGGCAACCAATTTTTTGCGGTTGCAGGTTGATTCACTAATGCATCTAAACCACCATCTTGCATCGATGGGTAACGCCCATTATCTAATTTATATTGATCTAAAGCGCCAGCAACACCTTTTAAAGTAATTTGCGTGGTATCAACTTTAGCTTTTTCGCCGCGTCCCATCACGTTCGGAACGATCAATGCAGCTAGAACACCTAAAATGACAATCACAACCATCACTTCAATTAACGTGAAGCCAGATTGCTTCATATACATTTTTTGCTTATTCATTTTCATCTCTTTCATGCAATTCATCAAATCATATTGTTCATATTAATAATTGGCAACATTACCGCAATCACGATCACCAATACAATCGCTGCCATGAAAACCAACATCAGAGGTTCTAGCAGTGCCAATAAGGTGGAGATAAAAGTCGTGACTTCTCGATCTTGCATCGTAGATGCACGATCCAACATGCGGTCTAACTCACCTGAAGCCTCACCACTACGAATCATTTGTACCATCATTGGTGGAAAATAACCGCAACGTTCTAACTGTGTTGCCAAATTACCACCTTCTGTTACACGCTCCATTGCGACCTCAATCGAATCACGAATCACCCAATTGTTACTCACCTCTGCACCAATGCGCAAAGCTTCAACCAAAGGAACACCTGAACGTGTCAAAATTGATAGTGTGCTGGCAAACCGTGCAGCATTTATACCACGTGAAAGTTTACCAAATAGTGGCAATTTGAGTGTTAATCGGTCAAATGCATAATGCCCTGCAGTTGTTCTTAAAAACCTCGTAAACAGAATGAGAGCAATAAAACCAATGATCAACATGCCTATCCATGTTTGACGAATAAACGCACTAATTTTCATCAATAACACGGTGATCCAAGGCAATGCCTCTTTACTTTGTTCAAAGGTTTTTACGATTTCAGGAACAACATAAGTCATCAATCCCATCACGATCCCAAATGACATCAACATCAGGATAATTGGATAGATCATTGCACCTTGAATTTTCTTCTGCATCGCAAAACGATTTTCAGTGTAATCAGAAAGCTGATCTAAGATCAGATCCAGATGTCCAGACCTTTCGCCAGCAGCAACCGTCGCAATATACAATTCTGGAAACCGTCCTGATTGTTGCATTGCCTGTGCCAGTGAATGTCCTTCCAAAACCTTTGATCGAACCGAAATTAAAAGGTTTTGAACGTGTGACTTTTCACTCTGCTTACTCACAGCTCGCAGTGCTTCTTCCAAAGGAATGCCTGCTGCGACTAAAACAGATAACTGTCGTGTCATCAGTGCCAAATCGTAAGCACTAAAGCTTTTTCTAAACCATGATCGCTGTTGTTGCTTGTCTTTTTGCTCAACCGCATCAACAGCAATCGGTGTCCACGCTTTGTCACGCAACTGTTGACGAATTTGTCGAGCGGAATCGCCTTCCAGCACACCTTTGTGTTGCTTTCCAGCAGCATCGATTGCAGTAAATTGATAAGCAGGCATGGTTCTGTTCTAATTGTCCAAAAATAGTTGTCGTTACTGTTGCATCCATGTAAGGAATAAGGAACGATTGTTCCATTCTATATTCATCAAGATCGTAAAATTACTGTTTTGATTTGAATATTTGATACGCCTTGTGCACAGCACTTTAGCATAATTCCATGATATGACATCATGCCATTTTACACGTGAATAAAGCCAATATGCCTACCGAAAATTCTAACGCTATTCTTTACCGTATTCGAGTTGCATTACCCGTCTATGTGTATGACACGTTTGACTATACGGTCAGTGCAGAGCAATACCTGCAAGCTCAAATAGGCGCACGTGTTTCTGTTTCATTTGGTCGCCAAAACCTGATCGGTATCATTACCGAGAAAGTTGATCCAAATGAGCCGTTTACAGGGCAATTCAAACTTAAACCGATTACAGCACTTCTTGATGAAGATGCTATCTTAGACCAACAAGTTTTAACTTTGTTGACATGGTCTGCGCAGTATTATCAATTCCCGATTGGTGAAGTGATGCAAAGTGCACTTCCTGCACTCTTAAGACAGGGTCGTGCTTTAGATATCTTATTTCACCACTGGAATATTCTTGCGCATGACGATCCAGAATCTTTATTAAAACGTTCTCAAAAGCAATACGATGCCTATCAGATTCTAAAACTTCATCCACATGGCGCTACCGAAAATATTTTAAATCTTAGTGGTGTAGAAACTGCAACATTAAAGGCATTGGAAAAAAAAGGACTGGTTGAATGTCAGCTTGAAGCTCATGACTTTACACCGATGCCTATACAACTTGCACAAATGCCTTTAACGCCGAACGAAGATCAAAAGCGAGCAATTCAACAAATACTCAAAGCTCAACAACGTTACCAAGCCTTTTTACTAGATGGACTTACAGGCAGTGGTAAAACCGAAGTCTATTTGCAAGTAATGCATGAGGTTCTAAAGCAAGGTAAACAAGTCTTGGTGTTGGTGCCTGAAATTGGTTTGACACCTCAAACGGTCGCACGCTTCAAATCTCGTTTTCATTGTGATGTTGCTTTACTGCACTCGGGACTTAATGATTCAAAACGTTTGCAAGCTTGGCAACATGCACAAACTGGTAAAGCATCTATCATCATTGGAACTCGTTCTGCGATTTACACCCCTTTGCCGCATCTAGGTTTGATCATCTTAGATGAAGAACACGATCTCTCTTATAAACAACAAGAGGGTTTCCGTTATCACACTCGTGATGTCGCCCTTTATCGTGGTCATTTACACAATTGCCCTGTGATTTTGGGTTCAGCCACACCAAGTATTGATAGTTATCATCTAGTGGAGTCTGGTAAATTGCATTTACTTGAACTCAATCAACGTGCTGGAACTGCGGTCTTACCGAAAATGCATGTGATTGATCTAAAAGTAGCAAAGAAGAAAAATGGCATCAGTCAAAACCTAATTGATCAAATTAAATTAACTTTAGAGCGCAAAGAACAGGTTCTTATCTTCCTAAACCGTCGAGGTTACGCTCCTGTTTTACTATGTGAAAGTTGTGGGTGGCAAGCAAACTGCCCACATTGTGATGCACATTTCACTGTACATTCACAGCCTTATTCTTATTTACACTGTCATCATTGCGGTACGATCAATCGCCTGCCAGACGAATGCCCTGCTTGTAAACATCAAACGTTAAAAAGCATTGGTGCTGGAACTGCAAAAGTTGAAGAACAGTTACACGAGTTATTCCCCCATCATGAAGTGATTCGGGTAGATCGTGACAGTACAAGTCGTGTGGGTAGTTGGCAAAAAATCTATGATCGAATTCAACAGAATAAACCAAGCATCTTGTTAGGTACTCAAATGCTGGCGAAGGGACATCATTTCCCACACGTCACATTAGTCGCTATTCTGGATATCGACTCAGGATTATTAAGCGTAGACCCAAGAGCACCTGAACGCACAGCACAATTGATCATACAAGTTGCAGGACGTGCAGGACGTGGTGAACATAAAGGCAACGTATATTTACAAAGTTTAAGACCCGATCATCCAATGCTCACAACCTTGATTGAACAAGACTATCGTGCTGTTGCAAAACAAATGCTGAGTGAGCGTAAAGTTGCGATGTTACCGCCTTATCGTTACGCTGTTTTAGTCCGTGTGGAGTCGAAAGATCGTGATTATAGTCAACAGTTTTTAATGGAAGCAGCACAAGGCTTAAGAGCTATTGCAGCAGATATTATTGAAATTTGGGGACCTATTCCTGCCCCAATGGAACGCAAAGCAGGGCGTTATCGAGCGCATATGGTGATTTTATCTGCCGACCGAGCAAAACTGCATTTTTATTTACGTCAATGGTGGCAACAAGTGGTACATTTACCTCGCCAACATCAACTCAGATTATCAATTGATGTTGATCCACAAGAGTTTAGTTGAATTCACGATAAGAATTTTAGATTCGAGGCATTAAATGTCTTTATTGATTACTGTCCTTTTTTTCCTCGTAGCAGCATTAATTTTTGCACCAATCGCAAAGCGTTATACATTCTCAACGATTTTAGGCTTTACGATTGCAGGACTGTTGTTAGGTCCTAGTGTTTTCAAACTGATTGATGATGTTGATGAAATTCAACTTTTAACCGACTTAGGCATGTTGGCTGTTTTGTTTTTCCTAGGTTTTTATTTAAAACCTAAACAACTGTGGCAACAACGTCATCGTGTCTTAAAGCTCTATGCTATGCCTTTGGCTTTGATTAGCATTGTCCTCTGTGTCGTATGCTTTCTCTTGTTGGATCAGTTGTTACTAGGCTGTATTTTGGGGCTATCCCTGAGCTTTTCATCTGTCTTTTTAGTACAACAATTTATAGAGCAAAAAAATCAGGTTCATAGTCAATTAGGACAAAATAGTTTAACCGCAGTTCAACTACAAAGTTGTTTTGCTGTGATCCTTATTATCCTGTTTCCATTACTCGAAGATACCGCAACTACACGTCATGGTATCGCCTATTTTGCTGCAATCATTGCAACAATCTCGGGGTTATTTTTAGCAAGCCGCTATCTAGTGCGTCCAGCTTTTCATTATTTAGCGCGTAATAAAAGTCTTGAACTTCTTCCCATCCTCAGCACGCTGGTTGTACTCAGTATTTTTTTGATACTACAGATTTTAAATATTCATATCTTAATCGCTGCCTTTTTAGCGGGTCTGGTGCTCGCTGAAACTGATTTTCGTACCGAGATCGGAAACTTTATTCAACCTTTTAAACATGCGTTCATCGGACTGCTGTTTTTTGCTTTAGGATTAAACCTAACACTCAATCCCTTATTCCAAACTCCTGTTTTTATTGTCGCTGCGATCGTTGGGCTTGTGGTGATTAAAGCAGGCATTATTGGAGTGACGAGCTATTTTCAACAACGCCTACTAAAACTCAGTAACCTGTCCGCTGTATTGCTGGCACAAAGTGGAGAGTTGACCTTTATCTTGCTCAAAATTGCTGAAAGTGAAAAAGTCATCAGTACGCAAATATTACAGCCAACTCTAGTCGTGGTATTTGGGTCAGTGCTTTTGACTCCACCTTTATTTTGGCTGGTGAATTCTAAAGTTTTACCTTTGATCTTTAAAAAGCCAGTTCAGCCCGACTCAGACGAAGTTGCGCAACATTCGATTCTAATTCTAGGTTTCGGGCGATTTGGGCAAATCATCGCTAGAGTATTACATGCGCAAGGCCAACACTTTAGCGTCATTGATAGCAATCAACCTGCTGCTCATTTTATAGAACAATATGGACATCGCTTTATTGATGCTGACGTGACTCAAATCCAGAATCTTCGTATCGCTGGTATAGAACACTGTAAGCTGGCAATTTTAGTGATTGATGATGTTGAGGATAGTATGAATCTCGCTCGTCACCTTCGTTTGAATTATCCAGAATTAATTTTATTTGCACGTGCTCGTGATCGACATCATGCCCACCTACTGCATCAATTAGGTGTGCAACAAATTTATCGTGAAACCTATCTCTCATCTTTAGGTATGGCAGAAGATGTGCTGATCGAAACAGGTCTATCAATTGATGAGACAAAAACTCGAATTGAAGAGTTTAAACAGCACGATCAGGTGCTTTTGCGATCGCATTACAGTACATATGATGAAGACGATCAAATAGAGCGTTACCCGAATGCACTTGCAGAACTTGAATATTTATTTGAAAACACATCTATTTCTGCAAAACATCGTTTGATGAATGAGCAAAATACACAAAGTGAAGCAAATTCTCAGCAGGAAATATCTTGAGTTTTCGTAAACTGACACCATTATTGACTGCATAACCATTCACCTTCTTATAAAGCCATAAGCGCTTTTCAAGGCAGAGCATTGCTTTGTTTTCCCCTAACGGGGTATTGGAGAAAAATATGTCTGATTTACGCCAACGCTTTTATATCGAAGACTGTCCTGTTCGTGGTGAAGTGGTTCATCTAGAAGAAACATTACAAACGATTTTGGCTCAAAGAGAATACATGCCTGCGGTGAAAAGCCTTTTAGGTGAGATGCTCAGCGCAACGGCATTACTTGCAAGCACGCTTAAAATTCGTGGGCGCATCAGCCTACAAATTCAGGCGAGCGGGACATTCAAATGGGCAATGGCGGAGTGTAATCATTTAGGTGAAGTACGTGCATTAGCTGATTACGAAGAAGATCCAAGATTTAATGAAGGTAGTGACAGTCGAACTGTTTTGGCAGCCCTCACCAACCCTGTTCTTTTTATCAATATCGAACCTGAACATGGTGAACGTTACCAAGGGATTGTACCTCTTGATCAACCGACTTTAGCAGGTTGTCTAATGCAATATTATGATTTGTCAGCGCAAATCCCAACACATATTGTACTAGCAACCAATGGAGAGCGTTCTGGTGGTCTTTTAATCCAGCTCTTACCTCGAAACGATGAGGAAGAACAAAAGCTTGTTGATGAAGATATATGGCCACGTTTGAGAATGTTAACTGAAACACTCAAATCAGAAGAGCTAACAGATCTTCCAGCCAATGAGATTTTGTATCGACTATACAATGAGGAAGAGGTTCGCTTACCAGAAGTTGAACAGCTCAAATTCGGCTGTACCTGTTCAAAAGAACGTTGTGCCAATGCATTGATTCAAATTGGTGTTCATGCAGTTCATGAAACGCTTGAAGCACAAAACCCAATCCAAATGGATTGCCAATTCTGTAATACACGCTATGAGTTTACAGCGGAAGAAGCTTTGGGCTTGTTCGGTGAACATTTGAGTTAATTCAGATGCAATGTTTCTGAATTAATTTCAACAAAATGTCCAATCAAATGATTGGGCATTTTTTTGCGGATTACTTTCAAGCCTCTTAGTTTGAATAGAGTTTACCCGCGATTTTAAAGATTACTTTATTGCTAATATTTCCAACGCAGATATGGTTTGATTAGTGTATTTTTCGAGAAATATTTTAATAAGAAAATATTCCAAGCCACTAATAATAAAAATAAAAAATTATCCGAATTGAATTAAAACAAGTCTTATACAATCGAATGCATTGCATTAAATTGGATTCGTTTCATAATGAAAGAAACAGATAACTATCCTAATTTAATATCATGACAAAAAATTATTATGAAGAGCTAGGTGTTTCTAGAGATGCCTCAGCAGATGAAATTAAAAAAGCCTATAGAAAACTGGCAAAAAAATATCATCCTGACATCAGTAAAGAAGCCGATGCTGAAACCAAAATGCAAGCCATCAATGTCGCATACGACACCTTGAGTCATGCAGACAAAAAAGCTGAATATGACCAAATGCTCGATCAACCTCAAGGTTTTTCAGGTTTTGGGCAAAACAATCAGAGTGGTTTTGATGGTGCACAATATTATCGACAAAGTTCAGGGGCAGGTGCTGATTTTAGTGGTTTTGAAGACATCTTCGGTCGTTTTGGCGCTGGTTTCGGGGGTGGTCAACATCGTTCGCAACGTCAACAACATAGTTACCGTGGTGAAGACCAACATGCACGTATTGAAATCGATTTGGAAATTGGATATCAGGGCTCAACGCAGCAAATTACATTACAAATACCGACCTACAATGTCTATGGTGAACCCGAAATTCAACGTAAAACACTTGAGGTGAAAATTCCGAAGGGAATGAAAGAAGGACAACAAATCCGTCTCAGTGGACAAGGACAATCAGGAATCAATGGAGGACCAAATGGCGATCTATATATCGAAATCCAATACAAAGATACCAACCGCATTCATGTCGATGGTGTAGATGTTTACCAAACTATTGACGTTACACCATGGGAAGCTGCTTTAGGTCAAAGTATTGAGGTCAATACACCTGCAGGGCAGCTAAAAGTAAATTTGCCTAAACAGGCGAAAAATGGGCAACAGCTCCGTTTAAAAGAAAAAGGGATTCCAAACAAACATCCAGGACACCTTTATCTGATTGTGAATATTGTTTTACCAACGGCACAAACTGAACAAGAACAAAAGGCATATCAACAATTCTCAGAAGCCTTCTCATCGTTCAATCCACGTGCTTCATAAGGAGTAAGATCATGACAACAATTCAATACAAAGAAATTCAATATGACGGTCACTGCCAAGTTGAAATCATTGATGAACAATTGGCTCTTGATCTTGAGCACTTCGCTGAAGCTTGTGGTCAAAGTACCGATTGGGTTTTAAAACTGATTGATTATGATATTTTACAAATCAAAGTCGATCCACAAAGCTATAAATTCATCGGCGAAGATGTGGCTCGTGCTCGTCGTGCTTATCGCCTACAACGGGATTTCGATGCTAGCCTCTCAGCTGTGGCAGTAATGTTGGATTTAATTGATGAAGTTCAACAATTAAGAAGACAACTCAAACATTTCCACTGAGTAAAATACACAGACCAAATTCATCATTTTAATTTGGTCATTTTCTCAACTTCCTTCAGTGTTTGTTTGATTGGCTCATAATCTAAGAACCAAAGCAGATTAATATTTCGCTGCTTGTTTTGTTGTGCGAGCAAATCAATCACACTACGCTCACCACGACCAACCAAATGTTGCTGATAAAAGTAATAAAGTAGCAAGACTGTACTCAGCAACATCACACCTAGCATAATCCAAAAACCTACGGGTGATTTGAGACCAGGAATAAACTCAAAGTTCATTCCATAAATTCCCGTGAGTAAAGTTAATGGTGCAAAAACTGCCGTGATAATTGCCAGTATTCGCATATTCTCGTTAGTTTGGTTCGCAATCGCAGAAAAATGTAGATCAATTGCAGATTGAACAGCATTGCGAAGCCTCAAAGTATGCTTTTGCACGCGTTCGACATGACTCATCAAATCATTTAAACGAACTAACAGAATATCTTGAGTTTTGTGCTTATGTTCTCCAACCACATGATGATAATTATCTACAAGCTCATCCCGAAACTCTTGTAAAGTTTCAATTTGCTCTTCACATAGATTTTCAATCTGCTGAAATGCCATATCTTCATGAAACAACTGATGCCATTGTTTAAATCGACGATTTCCTTGCAATAACTGTTGCTGCCAATATTCAACACGTCGTGTTAATGGGGTTCTTAGATTTAGATAACCATCAATCATACTGTTTAATAAACGAAGTGATAAATCAGCAGGTGTACTTGGTAATTTACGAGGTTTGTTTTGTTCAGCTATGGGTTTTTCCATAATCATCTGAATACGTTGGATATAACTCTCTACCGCTTTATTGCCCTGCTCTCTAAGACTAATCAAAATATGAGGCGTTAAAATAAAACTGATAGGCGTTGTCGCCAAACCAAAAACGCTTTCATGAGATTCAGATGCTTCATTTTCATAAATTTGGTCATCTGGCGTGATTAACTTACGAAAAACTAGAAGATCATATTCTTCAACAGTATCAAAAGCACACGGATGTTCGATATTTAATAAATCTCGCATATGAAATTCATTGAGCACCACACCAGTATGCTCATAAATGTTCTTTTGCCACATCTCGTTATGATTCACTAAATCTTGTCTTAAACTATCGACCCATAAAAACTCTAGATGATGTTCTGCTTGTTCTTCTGCACTAATAAAAATCGTATTTTCACTGTTATGTCGATAAAAATAATAAAGCTGCATAACTCTAATGTTCAGATAAAATTTTAAAAGATGATGCCATAAAAAAGTCCGCATTTAGCGGACTTTTTGTATATTGAGAAGCTTACGCTTGTTCAATATCTTTCATTGTTAACTTGATACGACCACGGTTATCAACATCCGCAACCTGTACTTTCACATCTTGACCTTCTTTCAATACGTCAGTCACGTTTGCAATACGCTCATTTGAGATTTGCGAAATGTGAAGTAAACCATCAGTACCTGGCATGATGTTTACAAACGCACCAAACTCAACGATACGGATTACTTTACCGTCATAGATCTTACCTGGTTCAACTTCAGCAGTAAGTGCTTGGATTTTTGCAATCGCAGCACGAGCAGCAGCTTTAGTTTCACCAAATACACGAACTGTACCATTGTCTTCGATATCAATCGCAGCTTTAGTCTCTTCTGTAATGGCACGAATCGTTGCACCACCTTTACCAATGACATCACGAATCTTGTCTGGGTTAATGCTGATCACTTCAAAAGTAGGAGCATGCATTGAAATTTCAGGACGAGCACGTGAAATCACTTTGTTCATTTCATTAAGGATGTGCATACGACCAGCAAATGCTTGGTTTAACGCAACTTCCATAATTTCTTCAGTGATCCCTTCAATCTTAATATCCATTTGAAGCGCAGTAATACCGTTTGCTGAACCTGCTACTTTAAAGTCCATATCACCAAGATGATCTTCATCACCTAAGATGTCAGAAAGAACTGCGAAACGCTCACCTTCTTTCACTAAGCCCATTGCAATACCAGCAACTGGCGCTTTAAGTGGAACACCTGCATCCATAAGTGATAATGAAGCACCACATACTGAAGCCATAGAAGATGAACCGTTTGATTCAGTAATATCAGATACGATACGAATCACGTACGGGAAACGATCAGCAGCAGGAAGAACAGCTTGAACACCACGACGTGCTAAACGACCATGACCGATTTCACGACGTTTAGGGCCTGATTCACGACCAGTCTCACCTACAGAGTATGCAGGGAAGTTGTAGTGCAACATGAAGTTGTCAGTCTTAGTACCAGCAAGGGTATCAACCATCAATGCATCACGAGTATTACCCAAAGTTGTTGTTACCAATGCCTGAGTTTCACCACGTGTAAATAACGCAGAACCGTGAGCACGATCTAATACACCGACTTGAACATCGATCGCACGAACAGTTTTAGTATCACGACCATCAATACGTGGTTTACCTGACAAGATGTTGTCACGTACTGTACGATATTTAAGATCTTCAAATAATTCATTTACTTCATCAGCGATACCAGTTTCGTCATTTTCAGGAACGAACTGTGCAACAGCTTCAGCATACAATGCATCTAGTGCTGTATAACGATCTTGTTTAACTGCAATCGTATAAGCTTCAGAAATTTTTGCTTCGAAAGCTTCTTTCAATTTTGCACGAAGCTCTTCATTTTTAACTGGAGCAACCCAAGTTGATTCAACTGCGCCAGCGGCAGCAGCAAATTCTTTAATGGCTTGAATTGCAATTTGCATTTCGTCATGACCGAAAAGTACAGCACCCAACATTTGGTCTTCTGAAAGTTCTTTCGCTTCAGACTCAACCATTAATACTGCTGATTCTGTACCCGCAACAACTAAATCAAGATCAGATTGTGCAAGTTGTTCAAAGTTCGGGTTTAAAACGTATTCGCCATTGATCAAACCAACACGAGCACCACCGATTGGACCACGGAAAGGTGTACCAGCGATTGATAATGCAGCTGATGTACCTAGCATAGCGGCAATATCAGCATCCATCGTCTTATCAGAAGAAACAACAGTCGCTGTTACTTGGATTTCGTTGAAATAACCTTCTGGGAATAACGGACGAATTGGACGGTCGATTAGACGTGAAATCAAAGTTTCAGCTTCAGATGCACGACCTTCACGTTTACCGTAACCACCTGGAATACGACCCGCTGCATATTGTTTTTCTTGATAGTTAACAGTCAACGGGAAAAAATCTTGACCTGCTTTTGCTTTAGGTTGCGCAACAACCGCAACTAAAACAGTTACACCACCCATAGTGACTAAAACTGTATTTGCTTGACGTGCAACGCGACCCGTTTCTAAAACAACTTGGTGTTGACCAAATTGGAATTCTTTACGAACTATATTAAACATAGACATGTATTGTATTTTCCTAATTTTATTCTAGTGAGACCCCTAAGGTTTGGCATTCAGACCACAACTGCTGTGTAGATAAATGACAAAGCTTAGAAGCCATCGCACTAGATCAAATATATAAAAAAGTTAAACGCAAAGAAGGAGCGAACAAGCGCCCCTTCTTAAAATCACCTAAAATAAATTAGATGAAACTCTCTTTTCAGCGATAAAGCATAACAACATGCGAAATAGCGAAAACAAAGTAAAATCGAATTAACGACGTAAACCTAATGCGCCGATCAAAGCAACATAACGACCGTGATCTTTACCGTTTAAGTAATCAAGTAATTTACGACGTTGGTTAACCATACGAATCAAACCACGACGGCTGTGGTGGTCATGTTTGTGCTCTTTAAAGTGACCTTGCAAATCATTGATTTGAGCAGTCAACAAAGCAACTTGTACTTCTGGTGAACCAGTGTCATTTTCAGCACGAGCAAATTTAGCAATGATCTCTGCGCGATCAGTATTAGTTAAAGCCATTCGATTTCTCCGAGATGCTTAAAAGTTAAATGATAATGATCAGTTGCAAGCAACCGACTGCCGTGCATCACTACAGCAAGGCGCTATTTTAAGTGATCTATCGTTATATTGCAAAAATGTTTTATGTTTACTGGCAATTCGGCAGCTGACAGCGTTGAACAAAAACGGCACACTAGGATGAATCTGTTTTCAATTTATAACAGAAGTGAAAGAAAACGAAAAAATGCGAGGGAATCGTGAAAATTTTATCTACTAATACCTGTTATGTTCCAAAAGACCTGAATCAAGTGATTCGTTCCAAAGATGAGGTCGCAGCTGAATTGGGTGGGATGACGGAACGTCAAATCCAAAAAATTTGGAATAGTGTTGAACAACTTTATAAAACAGGTAATTACCCGCTTGTAACCCTGTGCTTACGCCGTAATGGACAGATTCTACTCAACCGAAGTATTGGCTATGCACGGGGAAATGCTCCAGAAGGTTTAGCTGCTGATGCGCAAATCGGAACACCAGATACTCCAATTTGTTTATTTTCAGCATCGAAAATGGTCACAGCGATGCTCATCCATATGTTAGATGAGCGTGGTGATCTAAATTTACTAGATCCAATCAGCTACTATATCCCTGAATATGGTGTCAACGGAAAGCGTCGTGCCACCATTTTTCATTTACTTTCTCACCGTGGTGGAATCCCTCGTATTGATCAAGAAGTTACTCCAGAACTTCTGTTCAACCAAGATGAAGTTTTAAAGTTACTTTGTGCTGCTAAACCCGTTTCACCATCAGGTACTCACCTCGCCTATCATGCAGTTACCGCAGGTTATATCTTGGGTGAAATCGTTAAACGTGTAACAGGACAAAATGTTCGTGACTTTTTGGCTGAACAAATCGAAAAACCAATGGGGCTTAACTATTTTAACTACGGTCTCAAACCAGAATATCGTGCCGATGCGGCATTAAACTATGCCACAGGAATCCATCCAAGTTTAGGGACGGATCACTATCTACACCACGTATTAGGTGGTGGACTACAACTCGCAGTTGATGTGACCAATGACACCCGTTTTATGGATACCATCTGTCCAGCGGGAAATATTTACACCAGTGCTGAACAAGCAGGACGTTTCTTTGAAATGTTGTTGAGTGGTGGTGAATATCAAGGCAAACAAATTATGTCGCCACAAACGGTATTCCGTTCAACCCTGCCAACTTCTGGAGTTAGCTTAGATCGTACCTTATTAGCCCCTATGCGCTATGCGTTAGGACCTATGCTTGGAAGCAATCCAATTGGCTTATTTGGTCCAATGACTGGACAAGCATTTGGGCATATCGGGTTCTCGAATATTTTATGTTGGGCAGACCCAGAGCGCGACATTAGTGTTTCTCTACTCACAACGGGCAAATCAGTCGTCGGAACTCATTTACCTGCATTAGCAAAGACCCTCTATCAAATCTCAACCAACTGTCCAAAAATTCCAAAGAATCAGCGACGCTCATTGTTTGCAACTGATCGTACTGAAAATGATAACGTTTAATCTGAAACGTTCACGCATAAAAAAGCCCAAGTTAGACTTGGGCTTCTGCGCGTAATTATAGTTATCACTATTCTTCTAATTTTCTTTTCTTGTTTTGCTACATTCAACCCTCTGAACGTATGAGCACATCATTTTCTTGGAATACTGTGCAGTTATTAGAGCTTGTTTCTCTTTATGCTTACTATTCTCTCAGAATCAATTGTGGAGAAAAATAGCATTTTTCTTATCTCTATGTAAGCAAAAACGTACAGGTCTGTATAACATTTAACTTAATAATACAAATTTGTTGTCCTACAATCACTTTTTTAGATTAAATAATAATCTAAATTTTAAAATGACTCAGAGTGAATATTAACGTGTTGCAAGTTAAACAAACTAAATTGCAATTTGATGAAATCAGATAAAGAAAAATCAAGAAAATAAAAAAGCCCTGTAGTCTCTCCCAAAACTACAAGGCTTAGCGGCTGTAAGTTTCCTCTTTTATCACTTACTTCACTGTAAGTTCGCTGTCATAACGACTTTATTATTATCTTTGTGCGATTTACCTAGCATTCCTTGCTAGGCTGTTTGTGGTTATATAATCTCAAAAACACGTATTTAGCTCTAGCGACAATATCTCGAATCTGTGTAAGCTTTTGCTTACAAAAGCCCTCATTTTAAAGAATAATTTCACAATCAGTCTAAATTAATCTTTTGAACTAAACCACTGCGACGAACTGTTCGAATCGTAAGGGCTGCTCGTAATGATTTCTGTGTCGCTAAAATACTCACGACTTTTTTCGCTCTTGTAATCGCTGTATAAATCAATTCCTGACTCAACAATTTTTCTGCATGTGCATCTAAGACAATTGCAGTATGAGAGAATTCAGAACCTTGAGATTTGTGAATGGTCAATGCAAACGCTGTTTGCATATTACGCGGTAGACGATGTGCTGCAATCCACTTATTTAAACTCGGAAAGTACACTTCAAATTGTTGTGCTTGGCTTCGATGTTTAAAACAAATCCCAATATCACCATTTGAAATCCCTAACTGATAGTCGTTATAGGTCATCATCACAGGGCGTCCAACATACCATTCTGCAACTGCAATTTGTTTAAGCTGCTGATTCACCCAACGTTCAGCATAGCGATTGAGTTGTTCGATCCCCAAAGCACCATGTTTCACTGCCGCTAAAATTCGATAATCATCAAAGACCTGAATAACCTGTTGAATATATGATTCTGGTTGGTCGGCTTCTATATAGTTTTTTAATACGTCGACATAATCTTGAAAGCCATACATTAGTTTTTGTTGATACTGCTCAGCATCTATATCCTGTTGCTCAGGTAAATATTCCAACTGAATGAAATCAGGCATTTCTTTACTGAGTTCAATCTGCTGAAGTAAAGCAGGCTTTACGATTTCACTTTCAAGTTTAGATAAGACTAAATGAGAGTCAGCAGAAGCCGATTGTGCTTGAATAAAACGAGCCAACTGACCAATTTTGGCTTCATCAGAAAAACGGCGACTATTTTTTAGCTCTACTCGATTATCTGCTAAGCCTTTCACCTGCTGTAAATCTGCTAAAACAGCCCCCACATCGACGGATGCTAATTGATTGGCATCTCCCAATAAAATAATTCGACATGACTCAGGAACCGCTTCAAATAACGCGGTCGCAAGACTCAAATCTAACATCGACGCCTCGTCCACTACGATGACATCATAAGGTAATGGTTGTTTGAGATTGAAGCGTGGAACTTGTCGATTCCCCATTCCTAACAATCGATGCAATGTTTGGGTACTTTGTTGTCGTAGGCTATCCGTTACTAGCCCAGACTCAAGGAGCTTGGGATCCTTAAATGAGTTTTGCAATGCTTCTTGCATACGTTGCGCTGCCTTACCAGTAGGTGCAGCCATGGCAATCCGAATATCAGGGATTGTTTGATTTAATGCAGCAATAATGCGTGCCAAAGTATAGGTTTTACCTGTACCTGGTCCTCCTGTAATGATGCTGAGCCATTGTTGCAACACCATACTTAAAGCTTTCTGCTGAAATTCATCACTCAATAAATGTTGATAAACAGAAATATCAATCTCTGGTACCATTTGTCGCTTTAATCGACAAATCTGATGAGCGAGGCGTTGTTCTAATTGCCAATATCGGTATAATGCCAAGCCCTGCTGATCATAGACGCATGGGGCAACCTGAGTCATTGCGATTTCACTGGAAACCGCTAAATCACCTAATGCTTCAAGCTGTATTGCTTCAAAATCAATACAACTGTCGCCTTGTAAACTGGCTTCCATCAATTGCTCTAATATTTTCGCAGCATTCGATGGTTGAGCAGATTGAGAGAACGGTGCTTGAGAAAGATAGTGACTCCACACATTCAACCACTGGTTTTGTTCTGGTTGCTGACTGATTCTTTTGTCCACAGAGTTATCCTCAAACTTACCCACACGCTTGTCCACAAGGTTATAGACAGACTTATTCACAAGATAAGCTTTTGTTTAATTTAAAATTACACACTTTATCTACATTATTTTCTGATTTTTATCCTCAGAAAAATATCCCAGTATTGCATCTAATCGTAAAATAAACTCATCATTTGGCTTCCAATAAAAATAGCCTTGCTGAGCCTGCCCATTCATACCACGCAAATACAGGTAAGATGCGCCACCTAGATGTTCTGCAATATTATAATTTTGCAGTTTAACGCGAAGATAGCGATGCAAAGCGACTAAATATAACCCTGCCTGAAGCCAATAACTGGACAATGACATACTGTCAGCAATCTGTTCAGCACCATAATCTGATTGATCTGCACCTAAATAATTACTTTTATAATCGGCAATATGGTAGCGCTGACCATCAAAATAGACCAAGTCAATAGAACCATTTAGATAACGTGCTGATTTCGCTTCCAATAGTTCAGGCATATAAATGTCATATTCTTCAAACAACTGCTGTATGCGTTGCATTGCTAATACACGATCAGATAAAGACAGATAAAATGGACATTCCGATAGATACTGTCCTGCTATTAACTGCTTTAACTGAAACTTACCATTCAGAGGTGTAGCCAAAACATCTTGTAGCCATTCCGCAATCCACTGATATAACAGCTGCTCAGCTTGTGGCTGTTCTGGAAACTGCTGTTGATATAAGCTAAAAAGATCAGACCATAAACTTTGATAAGTATTCTTAAAACGGCGACGAATTTCTTCGACCCAAGTATCAGGTTGTTGAAAATCAATCAGCTCAAAAATCTCATGTAAGAAATTACCTGCCAAAGCACCCTTTGGAAAATTTTGTTTAATCCATGCGATTGGCTGCGAAACCGGTCTCTCATCAATGATGATTTGTGTGAGCTCTAATTCATCTTCAGCCTGTTGTAGATTCTGATCCATATATGCCAAGCGATCCATACGATTGGCTTTATGTTTTAAATGTTGTGCCAAATAACTAAAGCTGGTTTTGCCGCGTGCATAAAAACGTTGTGTCGGTAAAGGCTGTGCAGCAAGTGTTAAATCTTGAGAGATCTTTGCGGCACGAAGAGTTGCTGGACGTTCCTGAAGACACGCCTCATCCGCACTATAGATGTGCTGAAAAACCTCAGCTTGATTTTTCCAAAAAGCTAAAGCAGATGCTTTGGCTTTATCCCCTTTTTCAGGTTCAAACACAGCATAAACACGATGACTAGCACGCGTTAGTGCGACATACCATAAACGGTTTTGTTCGGCTTGAGCGCGTTGTTGATGCTGATTGATTTCTGTATCTTGAAGAAAATTTTTATCAGCGATCGCAACGACACGTTGTGTTCGGATTTGTCCTGTTTCAGGGAGTTGAATTTCTGTAGTGGAAAAGTTTAAAGCTTCTGATTGATTTGAGGGTGATTTATTTGCACCCAATAAAAAGACGATTTTGAACTCCAATCCTTTAGATTGATGAATCGTCATGAGTTGAACACCAGCTTCACTGGATAGTTTATGTTCCAGTTCCCACTCTCGATCACTTGGCGAATTCAGCTGTTTAAGATACCAATGATAGAGATTCTGAGATCCTTGTACATGTTCGCTATGCTGACTCAAAATATCGGTCAAATGACGTAAATTTACCACGGCACGTTCATTATCTTTACTTTGAGTGATCACCAATTGCTGCCAAATCTCGAATTGATTTAGACATTGTTGCCACGCCACCAAGAAACCTTGGTTAATCCACATTTCACGAAGATCATCAAAGGATTGCATGTACTCACTTAACCCAATTGGGCTCTGCTCGAGTACCAACAAGCGGTTGAGATCAAATCCAAATAAACGGCTAAGTAAGGCTCGTTTCAACTTAGCCTCATCAAAGGGATGAAGTAGAGCGGTCAATAAGGCTGCCACATCTTGTGCGATAGGCGAGTCAAATACGCTGCGTTTTGATGGACGATTGACACGAATTCCCAAATGCTGCAATGCCTGTTGTACTTCGTCTAGCTGTCGGTGACTACGTGAAAGTACAGCAATATCATCTTCGTCAATTGCTTTCCGAGTTTCACCTTGAAGATACAGTTGATTTAAGTGTGCTTGATTGAGCAAACTTTGAATTTTCCATGCGACCTGAGTCGCTTGTTCTTTTGAGTCTGCGAGCTGTAACCAGCGTAAAGGGGCAGGATTAATTTGATGATCATCTATCAAGGCAGGATGTGGTCGCTCTCCTGCTTGAATCGGGTCATAGATCACTTGCTCGCCAAAATCTATTTGTCGTTGAAATAAAGCATCCACTACTTCGACCAGTTCTTTGACTGATCGATGGTTATGAATCAATTTATATTCACGTCCCTGTTTTGCCATAATATCTTGATAGGCGTTCAGAAAGGTCAGCATGTCCCCGCCACGGAACCCATAAATCGCCTGTTTACGGTCCCCAACCATAATCATGCAGCCCTTTTGATAACGCTGTGGATGCCGCCAAATACTCGCCAACATATCATCCTGATCTTGGTTTGTGTCCTGAAACTCATCTACCAAAATAAGCGGATATCGGGCTTGTACAAAGACTGCAAAACGTTGCCCCTGCTCACCCTTTAAAGCATCTGACAAGGTTTTAATTTGCTGAGCAAAAGTGGTCTCCCCCTTTTGTTGTAATATTTGTGGCAAACGTTTTTTGACTTCAACACATAAATAAGCTTTTAAATAAACTTGCAATTGTTCGAATTGTTGTTGAGTCTGCTGCAGAGATTGAAGTAATCGTTGTAGTTGTAAAAGGGTTGGATGTTGATAAAAACCTTCTGAAATATCAGCTGGACATTTCTTAAATATTTTCTGCTCATTGAGCTTATCTAAAAATTTAAATGCGGCATCACGTTGACTGGAAAAATAAGCATCAAAAACTTGTAAATTCTGCGTCTCAGTAAGTGTTTTTAATAGTTGAGGCAGAGATTCACTAAACAGTTTATTAAATGCATGATTACGAAAAGAAGTTCCATTGATATGTGAATAATGTGCACCATCCAAATTAAAATATTCAGCCAAGCAATTAAGTTCAATTTGCTGTGCTTGTTGCCGCCATTGTTGCAGTTGAGCCCATTCAATCTCAGGAAAATTCGGCAACTTAAATTGTGCTGAACTAAAATTTAGTGAACTTTCGACCATACCAATAAAGTAATCGACATTCTTTAATCCGCCTACCATGTAAAGTGTATCAATCAACGGTTGGGGCTGGGCTTGAATCCATTCACGCAGTACATCGTGGATCAATTGACGGGTATAGGCTTTTGCGTCTTCCGTAATTTGCGCGCGTTCGATCTTGCCACTTTCAAAAGCAAATTCTCGTAATAATTTCTGGCTAAAACTATCTAATGTGCCAACAAACAACTCATCTAACTGATCTATTACTAGCTTTAACCGTTCACAAGCATAAGCAATACGCGGTGCGAAATTTTGTAGAACATGTTGTTTTAATGGATCATTTTCTTGCAAGGCAAACTGATAAATATCCGCTTCCAATACATTTCGAAATGGTTCTAAAAACTGTTGAATCTCAACTAAACGCGCGCGTATCCGCGTTTTTAACTCAGCTGCTGCCGCACGAGTAAATGTTGTAGCAATCACCTGATGTGGCAAATATTTTTCTAAAAATATCCGCACCATGAGACTCGACAAGGTATAGGTCTTACCTGTTCCTGCTGAAGCTTCAATTAAATGTAAACCTTCGAATTGAATATCACGAATAGGTTGGTAAGACACTGGAAATTGTGAATGCATGTCTTACTCCACTCGTAAAATTTCAAAAATCGGTTGATATAAAGTATAAGAATAATGATCACAGGCGAATTGCAACAATGCCGTTGCATCCTGTTCCTGCAAAATAAACTGCCAATCTCGATGCTGTTGATTCGCCTCATCTTGACTGAAATCAACAAAGCCTGTGTTGTAGGTATTTTTCCAGATTTTCAGCAAATCATTTTGGCTCTCTTCACTCAGCGTATGTAGTGCATCCTGTTCAACCCAGTCATATGCTTTCCCTTTTTCTAAAGGCTTTAATAACAATGCCGCAGGCAGCACCACAGGTTGCTGTTGGGCCTGTTGCCAAAGCTGTAACCAATGCTGTAGATAGTGCTTCGCCTGCTGTGAACTCACCCCCTCACAAATCACGGTTTGATCACTAAATACCACCACACGACGTTTTTCAGAAGCCATCTCTTGATCCAAAATGACAAGCCACAGCAAATACTCAAGCCAAACTTTGGCAAAGCGTTTAGCACGTGCACTCGAAGCATCTAAGCTAATCCAGTCTTGCGCGATGTGTTTGGGCGTAACGCAACTAATCTGAAGTTGTTTCGATACTCGCCAAACACGTTGCGTGGTTTCTGTTGGAGAAGTTGCATAGTCTTGCAAACGTTCCAACAAACGTTGTTGCTCAATACGACTTTGTTGCCATGCACTGTGTTGCACTTTTCCGACAGGTAACTGATCTTGTAATAAAGCGGGTGCCGTAGCATCTATGTTTTGTTGTAAAAAATGACGAATCGCGTATTTACCTAGACCATCGAGCATCAGAGGTTCAGTCTGATCCACCATTTCTGTAGCACTTAGATTTTCAATACCCAGCGTTTTAAGATACAAACGTGCAGGGAAAATCACGTCCTGAATCCATGAATGAGCATCTAGAATGATCATGTCTTGCTGTTCAAGTGGATAACTTGTATTGACCCAAGCCTGACGTTCACCCTTAACCTGCTGCAACTGGGATGCCACCTTAAACCAATGATCTTGATAGCGTATATGTCTTTGCTCAGCGATAAATCCTAATGGATCAAAAGGTTGTAAGCGATGCAAATGATAAAGTGGATAAAGTTTTGACGGGATTTGCAAAGCTTTATAATCATCCGTGCAAGAAGTTTCTGTATTGGCAAATGAGTCAGCGAGATCAGGCTTTATAATCAGTCCCAAATGATCTCGAAACCCCTGCAATACACTTGATGGCTCACGTACCTCACCATCATTCACATCAAAACCATTATAGAATAGCCAAAGCTGCTCTTGTGCTAGCAAAACTGCATCCAAAAATGCACCTTGATCATCTTCCAGTCGAGAACGATCACCTAATTGCTGACGAAGAGCATCTATTAAATCAAAGGGGATATGACTATCTCGATTAGGGTACTTACCTGTATCTAAATTCAAAAGCACAATCAATCGATAAGGAATCGGGCGAATCTGACCAATTTGGCTAAATGTAATTTGCCCTGTCGGTTCGACTTGTGCAGATTGGCTTTCTAAAGCTCGTTGAATTTCATCAACGATATAAGGCAAAGGCAGTGAAATCTGACGTAATTGAGTTTCAGCATCGTCATAATAGCTCGCCAAAGTCAGCATTCGCTCTTGCTTATGGACAATATCGCGTACTGCTTTCAAGGCAACAATATCAGCTTGTTCAAACTCTTGGATGTCTTCCTTTAGCTTTTTCAACCAAGCTTCTACAGTAAAACTCTGCCCTAACTCATGTGCAATCCACCAATTACGTCGAGCTGATAAATCTTGATAAATTTCAATCAACAAACCTATCAACTCGAAGTCACTTGGCTGAACATCTGCATAACTTAAAGTCTGCTGCACCATCACATGAGCTGGGATGGCAATCCCTAGTGCTAATCGATCTAAAGCAAACTTAAAACTATAGCGATAGTCGTCATCGCTAGCACTTAAGCTTTGCTTTAAATGTGCTGCATCCAAGCCACGCTTGAAGCCTGCATCATTTAACAAAGCTAAAATGCGTTGAGCTTGACTATAATCAAGACCATAACGTTGTTGAGTTGCGGCTAGATTCAACCAATCTGCAAAATCATTCTGAGTAAAACGCCCTTGTGGTAATTGAATCCGACCTAAAACAGCTCGCCATGCGTTGAGTGCATCTAGTTGTGCCACCCCAGCAATTTTGACGGGTAAAAACACCTCTTGAGTATGAGCAACCGCAGGGAACACACTGCGGATTAAAGGTTCTAATTCAGTTAGATTAGGCGTTAATACCAATACATCACTCGCACGGCGTGGTATGTCATCTGCTTCAGATAACCAATGCACCAATTGCTCTTTCAGCACTTCAAGTTGTCTTAAACTGGAATGACACACATGAATCTGAATCGACTGATCATTTTCAGCTAACTGATACTGTTCAGCTTTGGGTTCAGCAAGATAGAAAATATCTGACTGCACTTTACCCAATAAAGTTTCTGGAAAATGATCCACAAAGGCATCGACCCATTTTCCTTCCTCACCTGTTGCCAATTGTGATAAAAGTGAGAAATGATCTCGAGCTTGTTTACCCAGTCGAGTCAATAAAGGATGACGTGACTCACGGGCCTGCGCATTAAAAAACAAAGTGAATTGTTCAAAAAAGGCCGTTATTTCTGCATCTGTCGCCTTTGGATTTTTAAGAATAAAGCGCTCTTTGACACCAAGATCGTACCGCTGCTTCCATTGCGGATCGACACTGTCTGCCCAGTACTCTTGTGACGGGTTGAAATGCAAAATCAACACATCAAGATACTGCCCTAAACGGCGTAAAAACTGTAATTGGCTGGGTGGTAAATCTAATAGTGTAAATATAATGATCTGCTTGGGAAGTTGAGCCAAAGCCTGCGTTCTTGTAACCTCATTGTCTAAAAGTTTCCAAAAATCGGTATCAATACGCTGCATTTCCACAAAATCCTCATGGAAATAATGCTGCCACAACCAACGCTGCCAAGCCTCTAACTGTTCGATTTGGTTCAAACTAAACGCAGACGTCTGTTGATCTGTTGTCGAGATTAACTTTTCAATATCTAGGGCTTGATTACGCCCCCATTTAGACAACCAGTTACTCGCACAACTACAATCCTGTACGCAGCCATGTTGGCAACTTCCGCGATAAATCATGTAGTTATTAAAAAGATGGGAGACTTGCTCAGCGACCCAATACAGCATGCTTTGCTTTTTTAACTGCTTCTCTGTGCCATCTTGTAATTGGTCGGCACTGTCATAAATACGCTGCACAATCGAATATAAAGGATGATCTTCAAGCAAGCTGATCTGTGCAGACTGAATAAAAGGTTGCAAAGCTTGGTATATACGCCATTTTAAAATCAAACGAGGAATATTGGCTTTACGGACTTGTTCTTTATTTTCGAGCACCTGTTGATAGGCATACCATTGAAAACCACGAATACGCTGGTGAAATTGGTAATTCGCTGACATGCCTTGCTGCTCAGCAATTTTTTGCGTTAGCCATTGTTCTTGAGCAGGGCTAGGAACTATAAAATGCTGCGTTTGAAAAACTTGAAATGGTGACGAACTCGGCTGATTCATCGAGGCCATCACCCCTTGTAATAATACATCTAGGCGCTGACTTTGAATGACATGAATACCCATGTGTTAAAGAAACCTCTTTAATAAATCACCATTCGAATGCACAAATTCGTACACAATCATCACTATACAACTTCAACGAACTATGTCACGTTAATCCAACAATCAAATAAAAAATTTGTTTTGAAATTCATCATTCAATACGATTGAATGTACTATCAAGGGATAGACATTAGGTATAACTTTATGAAAATCGAAAAAATTCCTGATTCAATAGATCCAAGTTTGAACTTGGAGCAAATCCGTGAGGAATGTTTAGAATTAACAAAAAAACGTGCATATTGGTCTGCTGGTGCAGCAATTGTACCGATTCCATTTTTTGATGTTGTTGTCGACTTAGGCATGTTGACGCAAATCATTCCGCATATTAATGCACGCTTTGGTTTAGCCCCTGAACATATTAGCGTTTACGATCCTGAAACCAAAAAAATCCATTGGGACGAATTACGCAAACGTGGTTTTGAGTTCTCTGGTTTCGTAGTCGCACGCACAGCAATGAAAAAGTCTTTTAACGGCTTTTTTACCAAAATTGCCACGAAACAAGTAACCAAATTTATCCCTTTGGGCGGTCAACTGATCGCAGCAAGCCTTGGTTATTTTATGATGCGTAAAATCACTGAAGCACATATCCAAGATTGCTATAACTTGGCAAAACGTATTCAGCAAAAAAGTCGCAGCACGATTGTTGCCTAATTTACCTTATAACTAAGGCGGTTAGTCCGCCTTCAGTTGTTTTAGAATCGCTTTCAACACCTCGATTCTTGCTGTATTTTTATCATCAGTCGCAATCACATACCAAGGTGCATAGTCAGTATTCGTTCGCTCAAACATATCTGCCGCAGCGTCTAAATAATCATCCCACTTTTCACGATTTCGCCAATCTTCAGGAGTGATCTTAATACGTTTATGAGGTGTTTCTTCCCTTTCTTTAAATCGAACCGCCTGTTCATCTTTACTGATCGCAAGCCAAATCTTCACCACTATGGTTTGACTATCGACTAAGCTTTGCTCAAAGCGATTAATCTCATCATAAGCACGTTGCCATTCTACAGTAGTTGCGTATTCCTCAATTCTTTCGACCAAAACACGCCCATACCATGTGCGATCAAAAATCGTAATTTTTTCCCCATCATTGAGCTTATTCCAAAATCTCCAAAGATAAGGACGACGTAGCTCATACCGTTCTGGAGCTCCTATCGTATGGATTTCATACTCACGAGGGTCTAGCTTCTTCACAATCCGTTTGATAGCTCCGCCTTTGCCTGCTGCATCCATTCCTTCCAATGCAACAATCACTTTACGGTCATCATATCGAAGTGCATCAGCCACCTTTTTGGTCAGTTTACTAAGCTCATCCTTATACTGATCTTTATCCAAAACTTGTTTGGATGGTTCTAATAACTCGTTTGGAACTTTGGCTTGTTGCCACTTCTCAGTGACTTTAGTTTGATGAACAGGCAGTTCTTGTAAAGTCTGCAAAATATATTGAGCAAAACATTGATCGCGTCGCTCTGCATCTTCACCATCAATCACATACCAGTCATCGGTAAATCGTTGGCTGAGACTCTGCAATGTATCGTATTGTTTTTTATTACGCCAATCTAAGCCATGCAATTTATGCCAATGCTGCTCAGATGCATCGATTTGGTCTAATCGTTTTTGTAATGATTTCCAAGATAAATCAAACCAAACCTTAATGACATGGACATTATTGTTTTGCAAATCATGTTCAAATGATCGCATCTGCTCAACATAAGCATCAAACAGTGTTTCATCCAAAGGCTTCGCAACATGCATTGCAGTAGATAACAAATCACTATACCAATTGCCAAACATCACGACGATTTGCCCTTCAGCAGGAATGAACCGAGTATAGGATTGCCAGAATGTTTGATCGGCACTCAACAACTTAGGCGCATCAGCTTTCACTTTAAGATAACGAGGATCAAGCCATTCACGTAATTGCTTAACCGCTTCGCCCTTACCTGCAAGTTCAATCCCGCTGACAAGGATTAATACGCTTTTGGCATTTTTTTTATCTTGGCTATCTTTTAAAGCATATTGAGCCTCGATCAAATCCAAAGAAAGTTCTTCTTCTGATCGTAGTTCAAATGTCGGTTGTTGTGTGCTCATATTTAATTCTAAATGTTTAATTATTAACAATAAGTATAGTTAAATCTTATAAAAAGGCATCTAATCCCGTGTACAGTTTATGTAGATTAGATTCAGTGCATATCTCGACTGACTGATTGTTAAAGATTTTAGGTTTGTGCTGTCATAGTTCTAAGTTATCATCACGCCTATGATTTTAAGGTTTTATTTCTTTTGAGTTCGAACATGTCAAAACTCGCTGCATTTGATCAACTTTTATTACAATACCAAAGCTTAAATTACCATCAAGATCCAGTTCTAGCTCAGCGTTTACATGACGTACAAGCATGGATGAAAGCACGTATTGCTGCCACACACCAAGAGTTTTTTGCCCAACCTGAAAATCAGTTGATGGCACAATACTTTTTAAACCGTTTGTATGGTGGACCAGATTTTGATGCAATGGCACAGCAGATCGAACGTCTATTGAAATATGCACACAAAGCAGAAAGTTTATTGCCAGATAATGCAATTAAAACGGGAACTAAATCGGTTAGCTTAGCTGTCTTAGCAACACGTTTGGATGAGCAAGTTGCTGTACAACTTTTACAAGATTACCCAGCTGACACTGTATTGACTGATGAAATTATGCGTCAAACGCTCATCAAATTGGATCAAGGCGAAGATCGTTATGAGCAATTACATCTTTTGGATGAGTTAGGTGTCGCATTAGATAAATATATGCGTTCAACCATGATGTACGCTGCATTTAAAATGTGTAAAGGCATCGCCAATAAATACCAGTTCGAACGCATGTATGACTTTATTCAAGAAGGTTTTGCAGCGATGAAACCAATGAAATCAGCGGCTAACTTCATCAAAACTTTCACTGAAAAAGAGCGTGAAATTATTGAGAAGGTTCACGCAGGTCACCCAGACCCATTTCGCCCTTAAACATCAGCGTCATCTCTGCTAATTTTTATTGAGAGATGACGCATAAGCATTTTTCGATTTAGAAACTCTTTTTAGTCACTGACTTTCTGTATATTATTCATAACAATTACATGCTAAGCCCTGTAAAAAATTACAAAATCTGTCATCATGCATGTTGATTCGTATCGCTAGAACGAGAGTTTAGGAGAAAACAATGTCTAACGAAAACCAACAGCCTACCCCAGAAGTTGAGCAAAAACCGAGTTCAGACAAAGTCAGTCCATTCCTAAGTTCACCGCTTCCGCAAGGTACACCGCAAGGTCAACAACAATCATTACAACAAGGACTTGCATCTACCCCTACAGGTGGCTCTGTACCAAAATACAACTTACCGCGTGGTGCCAATACTGGCAATGTCGGCGCGACCACACACTTTGGCTATCAGACAGTTAGCAGTGATGAGAAAGCTCAAAAAGTTGCTGAAGTCTTCCATTCAGTTGCGAGTAAATACGACATCATGAATGACTTGATGTCATTTGGTATTCACCGTCTATGGAAACGCTTTGCGATCAACATGTCAGGCGTTCGTCGTGGGCAGCATGTTTTAGATATTGCAGGCGGTACAGGTGATTTAGCGAAAGTCTTTAGCCGTGAAGTCGGTCCTCAAGGGCATGTGGTACTCTCAGATATTAATGAATCCATGTTGAATGTTGGTCGTGATCGTTTGATTGATGCGGGCTGCACCAATGTTGATTTCGTACTTGCCAATGCAGAAACATTAGAACCTTTTGCGGATAATAGTTTTGATTTAGTGACGATCAGTTTTGGTTTACGTAACGTGACGGACAAAGATGCGGCATTACAAGCGATGTATCGCGTACTTAAACCAGGTGGTCGTTTATTGGTACTTGAGTTCTCAAAACCTGTTTTTGAACCATTTTCAAAACTCTACGATTTTTACTCATTCACCGCACTTCCGATGATGGGTAAATTGGTGGCGAATGATTCTGAAAGTTATAAATACCTTGCCGAATCTATTCGTATGCACCCAGACCAACGTACACTTAAAGGCATGATGGAAAATGCAGGCTTCCAAAGCTGTGATTACCACAACTTAACAGGTGGTATCGTTGCAGTTCACCGTGGATTCAAACTGTAAGGCTTAAGATATGTGGTCGATTTTAGCACTCGGTGCAGTCGAACGTATCATTCATCATGTGATTGATTTGGATGCGATTACGCGTATCCAACTGAATCAATTACAAGGTCAACTATTACGAGTTGTGATCGATAGTCCACAACTCTCAGTTGATGTTTTCTTTGATGAAAATAAAGTTCGTCTAGAACCCACTGTCACTGGACAGAGTCAAACTCCTTCTATTTTTGAGCAGCGCCCTTTCGATCATCAAAATAAGATCACCGATGCCACTGCAACCTTACATGTTGCAAACGTGGTTGAACTGATTCGACTTTTGCTAAGTGATATGGATCAAATCGGTAATATTCCTTTACAGGGTGATTATCATTTATTGCAAGATATCCAGCGCATCATGCAACAGGCGGAACCTGATCTCGCTGCACATTTATCCCCTTGGATTGGTCCACAACTCGCACATGAGTTAGGAAAAATCCAGCTTGCGCCTCAGCAAATAAAGCGCTCGTTGCAAAGTCATTTGTTCTTTGTCGAAGATACACTTAAAGAAGATAGTGGTTTGTTTGCGCCACGTTGGCAAATGGATGATCTGAATCGAGAAACTCGTCAGCTCAATCAAGAAATTGATCGCTTAGAAGCAAAATTTCAGCAATTAAAATCTCAGTTTAATCCCACACAAGACTAGGTAAAATTCCATATGATTCCGCATATTACACGGTTACTCGAACTCTGGCGTATTGCAGCACATTACCGCCTTGACACCTTGTTTCCTGCGGAAGAGTTACCAGTTAAAGCACGTCATGCATTAAACATCATCAAAATGCATCCTGCGGCGTGGTCAAGTCGTGAGAAAAAGAATCCTCTCAAGTTAAAAGAAGCCCTAGAGGATATGGGGCCGTTAGCCATTAAACTTGGGCAATTGCTTTCGACTCGCCGAGATTTGATCCCGCCTGAAGTGTTATCACAATTGGTTTTATTACAAGATCGTGTAAAACCTTATGACACACAATTGGCGAAACAGCGCATTCAAGACTCATTAAAAGCAGATATTTCAACACTATTTCTACGTTTTGATGAACAACCGCTTGCGGCTGCATCGATTGCACAAGTTCATACTGCGGCTTTGCACGATGGACGTGAGGTAATCGTTAAAGTCACTCGTCCTGATATTCGCAGTCAAATTTTGCAAGACTTTGAAATTTTGGCATGGTTGGGCGATTGGCTAGAAAACCGTTTAGAAGCTGCGCGTGCGCTGCACTTATCTGAAATCATTCAAGATTATCGCCAAATTATCTTAAATGAACTTGATCTAAGTCTAGAAGCAGACAACACTCGCCGCATGCGTCATTACTTTACTGGCTCAAGCATGATGTATGTGCCAGAAGTCTATATGGACAGTAAAGACGTGATGGTCGCAGAACGCATCACTGGTGTTCCAATTTCAGATACCGCAACTTTTGATCGTCTAGGCATGGATCGTGCTGATTTAGCGGAAAAAGGTTTAACGATCTTCTTCACCCAAGTATTCCGTGACAACTTTTTCCACGCTGACATGCATCCTGGTAATGTGTTTGTGGAAACAATTAACCCAAGTAACCCACGCTTTATCGCGTTGGACTGCGCCATTATGGGTGAGTTGTCAAAACATGACCAAATGACCGTAGCGCGTATGTTACTTGCTGTCATGAACAGTAACTTCATGCAACTGATTCAGATCGTACATCAAGCAGGTTGGATTCCACCTGGTACTGACCAAGATGCTTTATCTCGTGAGATGCGCCGCACTGTGGGTCCAATGGTCTCAAAACCAATGGATCAATTAGATTTTGCAGGTATTTTGATTCAAGTCATGGATATTGCGCGTCGATTCCATTTAGAAATCCCACCGCAACTGATGTTGTTGTTGAAAACCTTAGTCCATGTAGAGGGCTTAGGAACTGATCTTTACCCTCAACTTGATATTTGGAAATTGGCAAAACCGATTTTGACTGAATGGGTCAAAGCCAATATGAACCCAGTTAAAAATATCAAAGAGATTGGACAACAAATCCCAGACTTACTTTTGGGTGCTCAGGATTTACCAACTTTACTCATTGATAGTTTGAATGGTTTAAAAAACCAGTCTGCATGGCAAGACAAACAACTGCGCGAAATACAACAAATGCGTTTGCAAATGCAACAGCAACAACGTCGTAGCTGGATGTTTGGCAGCACGATGTTGATTATGTTAACAATCGCAATTATAAGCCCTTGGTTTGTTTCGATCATTCTGATCGTCTTAAGTAGCCTTTTGGCACTGTGGCGGATTGTGAAATAAGTTCCAAAGCCCTTGTACATACAAGGGCTTTTTTATAAGTCAGTTTTTTAATCTTTTTCAAAATATAGATATCAGTTAAGATCAGGACTAGATCAATATACAAATACTTTAAAAGAAAAAATAATGAAAGCACCTCATTTTGCAATTATTGGTGCAGGCACAGCAGGACTCGCCACTGCGATTTTGCTTGCACGCGAAGGTCATCAAGTCACGATCTTTGAACACGTTGATGAACTCTCTCCTGTTGGTGCTGGTTTACTTTTACAACCTGCTGGCTTAGCTGTTTTCGAACATCTTGGTGTACTTGATCAAGCATTGAAATTAGGTGCAAAAGTCACGGGTTTAGAAGGTCAACTTGCAGATAAACGTCTATTGGTGAATAGTCATTATCACCAAGCTGAGGCTCATCATTTTGGTCTTGGTATTCATCGTGCCACCTTATGTCACGTCTTAACTGAAAAATTGGCTGAATATTCGAGTCATGTCACTTGGAGAATGGGACATCGTATCGACGGACTTGAGGAACTACAAAGTGAAGTTCGAATCTTTGGCTCATGCAAATACCAATTCTTCGATGATTGTTTTGATGCGGTACTGATTGCCAACGGTGCAAGAAGCCAACTTCGCCCTAAAGCATGGGTTAAAATCGATCAACCCTATCCTTGGGGAGCTGCATGGACAATCGTGCCTGAATGCTTAAGCTTGAATCCTGAGATTCTGCATCAATTTTATGATCGCTCTAACATTATGATGGGAATATTACCGACAGGAGCTATTCCTGCAGCACCACAACAACGGCTTTCAAGTGTGTTTTGGAGTTTACCAACATCGCAACTGCAATCTTTCTTAAAAGATGAATCTGCAAAGCAGGAATGGCTAAAACAAGTTTCAGATCGCTGGCCAGATGTGGCTGAATGGTTAAGTCAACTTTTATTAGACAAACAAAATCAACCGCAATGGTTATCAGCTCAATATCGTGATGTGGTGATGTCAAAATTTGGTCAAGGTCGAATCGGGGTCATCGGTGATGCAGCACATGCCATGAGCCCTCAGTTGGGACAAGGCGCCAATATGGCACTGTTAGATGCATGGGCTTTTTCGCAATCATTGAGCCTCGCTCGGAAGAATCAGCAGATTGATTGGTCGATATTATGGCAACACTATCATCAACATCGCCGCTCCTCGACTCAGTTCTATCAATTTCTCAGCCGTTTACTGACTCCTCTGTATCAATCCAACCACTGGTGGGCAGGTAGTTTACGTGACTTAATTTTCCCGTGGATGTATCAAATCCCCTATTTTCGTAAAGAAATGGCAATCACCATTTCAGGCTTAAAAAAAGGTCCTCTTCAACAAATAAGTTATCAGCAAATTGCTGAGTATCAACACCATGAAAATCGTTTGATTACAAACAATCAATCATTACCTGAATGTGAATAAAAAAAAAGAGAGTTAAATTAAATATGAAAATTAGCCATTTAGACCATTTTGTTTTGACCGTTGCTAATATTGAAATCACCTGTCAGTTTTATCAATCAGCCCTGAATTTTGAAGTCATTACTTTTGCCGAAAACCGAAAAGCACTGCAATTCGGCAATCAAAAAATCAATCTACATCAAGCTGGTAAAGAATTTGAACCTAAAGCATATCGTCCAACCGCAGGATCGGCCGATTTATGTTTTATTGCGGAAACACCGCTCCATGAAGTGATTGCGCACCTTCAGGCACAGCACATTAAAATCATTGAAGGTCCAATCGAAAGAACAGGTGCGATGGGAAAAATCCTTTCGATTTATTTTCGTGATCCAGATCAGAACTTGATTGAAATCTCGAACTATCTTTAAAGCCTGATCCATGACTTTTTACCCAACAAGCATAGCCAACCTAAGCCACAAACGCTACACTAACGGCTTTCCACTCAATGGATTTTTCACTCATGTCAAACTGGTTAGATGAAGTTAAATTTGATTCCAATGGTCTTGTTCCTGCCATTGCACAACATCATCAAACTGGTCGAGTGTTAATGGTTGCATGGATGAACCGTGAAGCATTACAACTGACGGCTGAAAAGAATCAAGCGGTGTATTACTCACGTTCACGTCAAAAATTATGGCACAAAGGCGAAGAATCTGGACACTTCCAAACAGTGTATGAAATCCGTCTAGATTGCGATGCTGACGTTATTATTCTACAAATTGAACAACATGGTGGTATTGCTTGTCATACAGGTCGTGAATCTTGTTTCTATCGCAAGCTTACCCTTCAAGGTTGGGAGATTGTAGATGCTCAGCTGAAAGATCCAACGGCGATTTATGGTGCATCAGCGAAAGTAGAAACTCACGAGCATAACCACAGTGAACAAGTCGATGTACTTGCGTATTTAGGTCGCTTGATGCAAGAGCGTAAAAATGCTGCCGCAGATAGTTCTTATATTGCAAGTCTATACAAAAAAGGCATCAATAAAATTCTAGAGAAAGTCGGTGAAGAAAGTGTTGAAAGCATTATTGCAGCTAAAGATTATGCCGCACTAGCCTCTCTCGAAAACAAACATGACCTCATTTATGAAGTTGCCGATTTATGGTTCCACAGTATTGTCATGTTGGGCTATTTCGATCTTGATCCGCAAGAAGTTTTAGATGAACTTGCTCGTCGTCAAGGTCTTTCTGGTTTGGTTGAAAAAGCAAATCGTAGCAAAGAAGCGTAATTAGAGCCTGTGTCAAATCACGAGAAACCCAAAGCTACCTACGAGCAAGCGATTGCCATAGATAATGCTCGTTTAGGACAATCATTTAAAGTGATTGCGTATGCTGGCACAGGTAAAACCACGACATTACAAATGATTAGTGATGCCATGCCTGAACGGCGTGGTATGTATTTGGCATTTAACAAAGCCATCGCATCTGAAGCGCAAAATAAATTTCATGGCAATGTGAATTGCAGAACCTTTCACTCCCTTGCCTTTCGCAGCGTGCCTCGTGGCGTGACTGATAAATTACGCTTACCACGTTTAAGCCCAAGTTTTATCGCTAAAGAATATCGTCTTGAGCCGATTACATTACGTCGCCTTATGGGGGGACGTTATGAAAAATATGTACTGATGCCTAGTCGACTTGCGAGTTTAGTGGCAAATGCAGTTAGTTATTTTTGCTCGACAAGTTCGCAATATCCTGCACCTCGTCATATTCAAGTACCTAGCTGGTTGCACCAAGATGATATTGAGTCATTACAACAACACCTTTACCCTGCAGTAGAACGACGTTGGTTAGAATCAATTGATCCAAATCATCAAGCAGGTATTGGGCATGACATTTATCTGAAATTATGGGCTTTATCAGAACCCAATATTCCAACAGATTATGTTTTGTTTGATGAAGCACAAGATGCAGATCCTCTGATGCTTGGCATATTACTTCGTCAAAAAAGCACCCAAGTGATTTATGTAGGTGATGCACATCAGCAGATTTATGCATGGCGTGGCGCAGTCAATGCAATGCAACAAATGCCCTTACATGAAAGTCGCTTGACGACTTCATTCCGTTTTGGTGATGCGATTGCTGATGTAGCAAACTCCATACTAGGTGCGTTGAATGAAACTGTCCCTTTACTCGGCAATCCAAATGTTAAGTCCAATGTCGTCAACAAACCGCATACCAAAATGCGCGATGCGATTTTATGTCGGACGAATGCACGAGCGATGGAGTTATTACTTTCAGGTTTAGTTCATGGTGATAAAGTCAGCTTACAAGCTGATCACCAAAAACTGAGTCGTTTTGTTGATGCTGCCAGTTTACTCAAACAAGGTAAACGCATCACCGATGTACCAGAGCTAGCTTGGTTTAACTCATGGCATGATGTACATGAATACTGTGAAACGAATGATGGCAGTGATATCAAACCCTTAGTGAAACTAGTTGATGATCATGGGACTGAGCCACTCAAACGCGCTTTAGCTAAAATCACCCCGATTGAACAAGCTGATTATGTCATTTCAACCGCACATAAAGCCAAAGGCTTAGAGTGGAATCGCGTACACATCGAAGATGACTATCAATTTAAAATAAATGGCTTGGAACATAAAATTACAGATGAAGAGCTGAGATTACTTTACGTTGCGTGTACACGTGCTAAAGTAAGTCTAAATATTCATCATCTATATGACTTAATACAACAATTAAAACGATGCGCTCCCTCAACTCTTCGCCAGTCCGCAGGATAAAGCGCTCAGGATTGAGGTGAGCTTATGCAACTCGAGTCGGTTCAATTTAAACATGTCGGAATGTTCCGAGATTTAACTGTTGAATTTCACCCTGCACAACGCCCAATTACCTTAATTCTTGGTGATCAGGCGACAGGTAAAACCACCGTTTTAAAGAATATTTACCAAGCTCTGACTTGGTTTTCAGCACGTTTCAAAGATATTCGAACCGCAGGCGTGGTGATCTCTGATCAAGATATTATGCTGACTCGACTTCAAGCAAAAGTTCAAGTCAACGTTAGAATCAGTTCTGAGTTAAATGGTGCTCTTGCTGAAAGTAGTTCTGCTCTAGAAACAGATACGCATAGTTGCTCATGGAAATTATTTAAAACATTTAATAGTCAAGGCGTTGGTATCAGTCAGGTTGAAACTCAACAACTAGATCAAGTGGTGAATCTTTATCAGAAAACCAGCCTGCAAGATCCTTTGTTCGGCTTACCCCTGATTGCTTACTACCCTGCTGAACGCTTCGTCCAAGAAGTCAATCTACAAAGCAAAAATGTTCCAGGTATTTTGCAAGAAATTGCGGCATATGATTTAACAGCACTTCCCTACACAACCTTTGCACGTTTTTTTGAATGGTTACGAGAAATCAGTGACGTGGAAAATGCGCACTCTGCTCATATTGTTCGACGCTTAATGGGGAATGATTTCAAACAACAAAATCAGTCTGAAATTTTACAGCAGCTTCAACAAGAACTTGCCAATCATCCCAAACAACTATCTGCACCAAACTTATATGCTCTGAAAAAAAGCCTACATACAATTTTCCCAGAAGTTACTGATTTATTTATACAATATGTACCAAAACTGCAATTGATGGTGCGCTACAAAGAGCAACTCATTCCATTTCAACAATTATCAGCCTCCCTCAAAACATGGATCGCACTGATCGGTGATGTGACACGTCGCTTATGTTTACTTAACCAACATTGCTTCGATCCTTGCTTAGAAGGTGATGGGATTTTATTAATTGATCAGGTTGATCATCAACTTGATCAAAATTTCTCAGCAGAAATTCTACAGCGACTACATCTTGCATTCCCTAGACTACAAATCATCGTAACAGGCAACCGAGATGAGCTTTTAGAACATGCGCTTGATTATCAATGTTTACGTTTGGATGCCAACGAAATCTACGAAATCAATCTTGCACAATCTCAAAACCAACTCTCGCAACTTTATAATCAACTGGTATGGAGTGAAGGAACTAACGTTGCTCAAACGCATAATTTATTAGAAACAGAAACTCTTGTAAGTAAAGTGGATGAGTTATTTCATCAAATACAGGAACTTAATCCACAAGAAAAAACTGATTTATTCAATCTGTTAAAAATAGATGATACCCCTCAAGAGACTTCACTTTAATTGATTGTTTTGGTGAACGATTTTTGGCTTTTGAGTTGCTAGAATGTTGTTACTTCATGTAATACCATCGGGTTTTTGTTGATGTTTTATAGTAAGATAAAACTCATTTTTTATTTTCAAGTTGTGCAATACAACTTGCTGCCTCCGTTAACTTGATTGGGTTTCGAGATTTGAAACTTTGGCAATCTCTTTGAATGCCTGTGAATCTTGGAAGAAAATTCACCCTTAGGTCCTTTGATCTAAATCATCGACATGGATACCAGTGTGCTACCGATTATTATCTTATTACCGCTTATACTCGGCACCACCCTTGTCTCACAGCTGCAACGTTTTTCACGTGGTGTGACGGCACTAGGGGCGATAGGCATTAGCCTGAGTTGTTTTTTATTACTGCTAACTCAAGCAGAAACGGTTCTTCAGGGCACACCGCTCGTACAAAGCTGGGACTGGCTTCCGCAATTTGGGATCAATCTAAGCTTTCGTTTAGATGCTTTAGGTTTATTGTTTAGTTTACTGATTAGCGGTATCGGTACGCTTATTTATATTTATGCCTATTATTATTTAAGTCCTAAAAATTCGTTAGCTAAACTGTATCAACTTTTGATGTTATTCATGGCAGCGATGCTCGGGATTTCACTCTCAAACAACTTGATGATCCTTTTAGTTTTTTGGGAGCTTACCAGTATTTCATCATTTCTTTTAGTGGGTTACTGGAGTCAGTACGATGCTGCTCAACGTGGCGCACGTATGGCTCTCACCATTACGGGGATGGGTGGATTAGCGATGCTAGGTGGATTTGTTCTTTTGGGGCAAATTACAGGGACCTATCAAATCGATCAACTGGTGTTGATGAAAGATGAAATTCAACAACATGCCTTATTCATTCCGACACTATTATTAATTTTATTAGGTGCATTTACCAAAAGTGCCCAGTTTCCATTCCACTTTTGGTTACCGAATGCGATGGCTGCTCCAACGCCTGTTTCTGCATATCTACATTCAGCGACTATGGTAAAAGCAGGTATTTTTCTACTTGCTCGTTTAGCACCTATTTTTATTGGTGCTGCGCTTTATCACAATATCGTAACTTTTGTTGGTCTGTTTACCTTGTGTATGGCAGCAGGTTTTGCGATTTTCAAAGAAGATCTCAAAGGTTTATTGGCTTATTCAACAATTAGTCATTTAGGTTTAATTGTTTGTTTACTTGGTATTGGTTCTCCTCTTGCTGTAGCAGCCGCAATCTTCCATATCATTAACCATGCAACCTTTAAAGCTGCATTGTTTATGATCGCTGGTATTATTGATCATGAAAGTGGCACGCGAGATTTACGCAAGCTTAGTGGTCTTTGGCAATTATTACCGTTCACTGGCACATTAACTATGATCACAGCTGCCTCAATGGCAGGAGTTCCACTGACCAATGGTTTTATTTCCAAAGAAATGTTCTTTACCGAATTGCTCGCTAATTTGTCAGGACCCGTGATGGTCATTTCAGCTATCGTTGCAACTTTGGCAGGCATATTTGCAGTCAGTTACTCGATTCGTCTAGTTCACGGGGTGTTCTTCGACGGCGAGCTTGGGAATCAAGTGCCAAATAAAGATGCGCATGAACCACCTTTAGGTATGCGTTTACCTGCAATTTTTCTTGCGACTTTATGTATTTTAGTCGGTATTTTCCCTGCCCTTCTTGCAGGTACGATGGTCAACAGCGTGACACGTGCCAGTCTCATGCAACCAAATTTTGAAGGTACACATCTCGCGATTTGGCATGGCATCAATGCTCCATTGCTAATGAGTGTAATTGCATTAATTGGCGGGGCAATTTTCTATTATAGCCTCGCCAAAGATGGTCGCATTCGTAAAATCGATTTAGATCCGTATTTAGGCAAGTTTCAAGGAAAGATTTTATTCGAGTTATTCCTTAAACATTTATTATTGAATAGCCGCAAAATTAAGCAAAAAACTGAAAATGGTTCATTACAAAGCTATTTGCTCTGGATCGTTTTGTTCAGCATCATCATGGTCGCCTTACCTTTGTTCAATCAAGGCTTAACCACTGGTACTAGAGAACTTACACATGCACCTTGGGTCGCAATGGTTCTTTGGCTTACTCTATTCTCAGCATGTTGGATGATGCTGTGGTTCCATCATGAACGTATCAAGGCAGTGTTAATCAGCGGAGCCGTTGGTTTAGTCGTGACTATGGTTTTCGTGACTTTATCTGCTCCAGATCTTGCATTAACTCAGATCACAGTTGATGTTGTCACCACTGTATTGCTTCTCATGAGCCTATCATTACTTCCGCAATTAACACCATACGAATCAAGTCGTCCTCGTCGTTGGCGTGATGCAAGCTTGGCAATTGCTGGAGGTTTTGGCATCGGTTGGATTACATGGTTAATCCTAACCAGAGACCATAATTCTATCTCTTGGTTCTTCTTGCAACAGTCAATTCCATTAGGCGGTGGCTCAAATGTTGTCAACGTGATCCTCGTTGATTTCCGTGGTTTCGATACTTTTGGGGAAATTGCAGTACTTGGTATTGCTGCAATCGGTGCCCTATGTCTAATGGATGGTATGCGTGCTCATGGTACGACCATGACGCAAGGTCTTAGCTATCGTTTTAATCCGTCACCGTTAATGTTACGTATTACTGCTTCGTGGATACTTCCTCTTGCATTAGTGGTTAGTGTTTATATTTTCTTGCGTGGTCATAACTATCCTGGTGGTGGCTTTATTGCAGGATTGATTACTTCGATGGCATTGATTATTCAATATATCGTTTTAGGTCAAGATCAGGCAGAGCAAATGATCAAAGCTACATCTGGTCGCCTTTATGAGATATGGATTGGTTCTGGACTCACGATTGCAGGTTTAACTGGGATTGCCGCGTGGTACTGGGCACGTCCATTCTTGACCAGTGCTCATATTTATGTTGAGCCTCCGCTTCTAGGCAAAATGCATTTAGCTTCTGCGGCTGCATTTGATTTAGGCGTATACATCACTGTTGTGGGTGCCACGATGCTGTTAATTTCAGTTTTAGGTGACTCTCGCCACTCAAGTATGTCGGGTCCAATCCCAAGTGGAGATAAATAAAATGGTAAGTATTGAATTTTTACTCGCATCGGGAATTGGATTACTGACTGCAACAGGCATTTATTTGATTTTGCGTGCAAGGACATTTCCTGTCGTTCTTGGACTTGCCATGATTGGTTATGCGGTGAATTTATTTTTATTTGCAATGGGCCGCTTACAAGTCAACGCGCCTGCAATTTTAACTGAAGCAACCAAAGTAACTGACCCACTTCCTCAAGCATTAGTTTTGACAGCAATTGTAATTGGTTTTGCAACTACCGCATTTATTGTGCAATTGGCATTACGTAGTCGTTATGAGTCTGGTACGGATCATGTTGACTCCAAAGAGGAACCGACCTTGACATATGACCCACGCGAGGATGAGCCATAATGTTCAATTTTTCAAATTTTTGGCTAAGTCACGCTCCAATTTTTAGTATTTTAATTCCTGCATTTACAAGTTTCCTTCTATTAATTTTAGGAAATCCTGGTTCTGGTTCTTTAAAACAAGATTGGCGTCAACCATGGCGACGGAGTATTAGTTTAGGTTCAGTCACTTTGGGGCTGATTACTGCAGTGAGCTATTTACTGTTAGCGAGCACAGGTCAGATAACGGTTTATCAACTCAGTGAGTGGTCTGCACCTTTTGGTATTGTTTTAGTCTTAGATCGACTTTCAGCTTTTATGCTGGTATTAACTTATGGTTTGGCGCTCCCTGTACTTTGGTATGCCAGTGATAATTGGGATACTCGTGGTCGCTATTTCCATGCAATGTTCCACTTCCTACTCATGGGATTATCTGGTGCATTCTTAACAGGTGACTTGTTCAACCTATTCGTATTTTTTGAAATCTTGTTGATGGCATCGTACGTATTATTACTGCATGGCCAAGGTCGTCCTCGCTTTCAGCTTGGCGTTCATTACGTCACGATTAATTTACTTGCCTCGGCACTTTTCCTCATCGGTTTAGGCATGATCTATGGAAGTGTCGGTAGTTTAAACATGGCTGATGTCAGCCGTCTTGTCCCTACCCTAGACAATGATCAACACAAACTCGCGGTTGCTGGTGGTTTCTTGTTATTCGTTGTCTTTGGTATCAAAGCCGCAATGTTGCCCGTGGGTTTTTGGCTACCGAAAACATATGCTGTAGCAAGCACGCCTGTTGCAGCGATTTTCACAATCATGACCAAAGTAGGTATCTATGCCATCTTACGTGTCAATGGAACGGTATTCGATGATGCGATGGCAAAAGACATCTTAAAGCATGTCTTACTGGTTATTGGATTAATTACATCTCTATATGGTGTAATTGGTGCACTTGGAGCAGATCGCTTACGTCGTTTTGTTGGGTTCATGGTGCTATCGTCAATTGGAACATTACTGATTGCGATCGCTATGCTAAGCACCCAAGCTTGGGCAGCAGGTCTTTATTATTTAGTGCATAGTACATTAATCGCTGCAGCATTTTATCTATTCTGTGGCTGGATGACTTCACAACGTGGCGAGTTTAAAGATCATTTAAAAATCGCACCAAAAATAAAGCAAGAAAAAGCAGCTGCATTAACCTATTTCACCATCGCACTTATGATGGCTGGATTACCTCCGTTTAGCGGTTTTTTAGGTAAAGTCTTTATTCTTCAAGCAACAGCTGAAACAGCTTATCAAGGTTGGATTATTGCTGTGATTCTAGTTGTCAGCTTACTGAGTATCATCGCATTAACACGTGTAGGTTTTATTCTGTTCTGGCGAGCGACCTCACCTGAAGACAATCCTGATGAAGCAGCATTTGCTACTTATCAAGATTTACCTGAAAAAGCACCTAATCGTAATGACACCGTGATTTATGTCATTTTATTCGGCTTGATGAGTTATGTCGTTTTTGCTGCGCCAGTACAACATTATATGACTGCGACTGCTCAGCAAATTCAGAATCATGCACTTTATAATGAAGCAATATTAAAACTTGATGATCAAGGTCGCCCTATTAGCGTACAACCTTATGATCCTAGCTATTTGCCAGAAACGAAATATGGTGGTGAAGTAGAAGATCATAATGCACTGTTGATTCCAAATGTGATTTCTAAACCAACATTGCAAGGTGAGCACATTTCGGAATACAAACAACGTCAGATTGCAGAGCAAACTCTTGAAGCACCAACAATTCCAAATGCCAGTCAACTAAAACCGATGGAGGAACACTAACATGCAAAAAATCGCTTTGCTTGATCGGTGGTTTCCACATCCATTTGTTTCATTTATGGTATTTCTCAGTTGGTTAATGTTGTCAGGAAGCGTTGAACTATCAACATTATTTCTAGCTACCTTGTTAGCCATTATTATTCCACGATTAGTACGCCCTTTTATCGCACGCACACCACATATACATTGGATACCTGCTATCAAATTATTCTTTGTTGTGTTATGGGATATCGTGATTTCAAACTTTCGTGTTGCACGGATGGTGCTTGGACCGATAGATCACTTACAACCTAAATGGTATCGAGTACCGCTTGAAACGGAACATGAAGAAGTTAATACATTACTGGCGATGATCATCACCACAACACCAGGTACAGTTTCAGCAGGTATTGATCAAGAGCGAGGTGATATTCTAGTTCATGCACTCAGTTCAGATAATGCAGAACTTGATATTCAAGAAATCAAAAATAGATATGAAACACCTTTATTGGAGATTTTTAATGTCAAGCCAATGCAAGGAGTAGAACAATGACAATCTTGCCTTATGCTCTTGGTATTTGCTTAGTTGCGATTACGATCTCTATGTTTCTTTGCCTAATTCGCTTAATCATAGGACCATCAGTGATTGATCGATTATTGGCGTTGGATACGCTTTTCCTGAACGCGACTTGTCTGATTATCGTTTTAGGTGTGTATTGGGTCAGCACGAATGTCTTTGAAGGCGCGCTACTGGTTGCCATGTTGGGCTTTGTGTCAACTGCGGCACTTGCTCGTTACTTTACAACGGGTCATGTGATCGATTAAGGAGATATATCATGCAATTTGTTTTTGAAATAATTATTTCCTTCTTTTTGATTTTTGGTGCATTTTTTATGCTGGTGGGTTCCATCGGCATGATTCGTTTACCTGATTTATTTATGCGCCTACATGCACCCACAAAATCAAGCACACTAGGTTTAGGTAGTTTCTTAATTGCTGCTATGATCTTTGGTGCAACTCAAGGAAAGTTTGGCTTTGCAGAATTACTTATCACTCTATTTATCTTTATCACAGCGCCAGTTTCAGCCAATTTGATGGCACAAGCTGCGATACATTTACGATTACGTTCTATGAGTGGTGATGTGCCAGAAGCATTAAATCGTCCTCTACCGTGGCAACGTTATCGTCGTACAGCAAATAAAGAAGATCAGAACTAAATCTTGTGATTTAAACAACATATTCTCATCATAAAAAAGCCACCCGAAGGTGGCTTTTTTAAATTTATTCTTTATCTTCTTGCCCTTGTTCAGGCAGATCCTTGACAGCTTCAGCGATCAAACCAAACATGTAGTTACCGTATGCATTGGTTTTATCATAATGGAACCGCAATCTAGGGGTAATACGTGTCTTAATACGACGACTTAGCTCATGACGCAGGAAACCAGATGCTTTATTTAATACATCTAAAGTTTCTTTATTTGCTGCTTCACTTTGCTCATCACCAAGCTCACGCCCCATCACGGTTACATAAACTTCAGCATATCCTAAGTCAGCACTGACTTTGACCGCAGAGATGGTCACTAGACCACCTAAGCGTGGATCTTTAAGCTCCTGACGGATCAACTCTGACAACTCACGTTGTACTGAATCCGCCATGCGCTTTAAGCGTTGGCTACCCGCCATTAAAGACTCCGTTTAACCAATTGAACATCATAAACTTCGATTTTATCAAGTTCTTTGATGTCGTTATAACCTTTAACCGCAAGACCACATTCCATACCAGCACGGACTTCTTCTACTACATCTTTATAACGACGTAATGACTCAAGCTCACCTTGGAATACAACCACATCATCACGTAAGACGCGGATTGGTTTGTTACGGTGGATTACACCTTCCATTACCATACAGCCTGCAGCAGCACCAAACTTACTTGAACGGAACACTTCACGAACTTGAGCAACACCCAAGATTGTTTCACGATGTTCAGGAGCAAGTTTACCGCTCATTGCTGCTTTCACGTCATCAATTAATTGATAGATAACGCTGTAGTAACGAATGTCGATACCATCTTGGTCAGATTTTTGACGCGCTGTGTTATCTGCACGAACGTTAAAGCCTAATAATACAGCTTCTGAAGATTCTGCAAGAGTAACGTCAGATTCTGTAATCGCACCAACACCTGAACCAATTACACGTACTTTCACTTCATCAGTAGATAACTCATCAAGTGCAACATGTAATGCTTCTAAAGTACCGCGTACATCAGTCTTAAGTACAACATTCACAGTCGGAACATCTTTCTTACCCATAGACGCCATGATGTTTTCAAGACGCATAGAGCTTGCACGTTCAAGACGTTTTTGACGTTCACGATCTGCACGAGCATCAGCAACTTCACGTGCTTTCTTCTCGTCATTTACGACTAGAACTTCATCACCCGCCATCGGTGCTTCAGGTAAACCTAAAATTTCAACTGGAATTGATGGTCCAGCCGAAGTAATACGTTGACCATTCTCATCTGACATCGCACGTACGCGACCATAAGATGAACCAGCCAATACAAGATCACCAATATTCAAAGTACCGTTTTGTACTAGGATAGAAGTAACTGCACCACGGCCTTTATCAACACGAGCTTCAATTACTACACCTTGTGCCGCACCTTCTGCTGAAGCTTTAAGCTCCATCAATTCTGCTTGGATCAAGATAAGGTCAAGTAAGCTATCGATACCTGCACCTGAATGTGCTGATACTTTTGCAACTGGAACATCACCGCCCCATTCTTCAGGCACGATACCTTTTGTAGTCAGCTCATTAAGTACACGGTCAACGTCAGCTGATTCTTTATCCATCTTGTTGATTGCAACAATAATCGGCGTACCCGCTGCACGAGCATGATCAATCGCTTCCGCTGTTTGTGGCATTACACCATCATCAGCAGCAACAACAAGAACTACGATATCTGTTGCTTTCGCACCACGAGCACGCATAGACGTAAATGCTGCGTGTCCAGGCGTATCTAGGAAAGTAATAATACCTTTCTCAGTCTCAACATGGTAAGCACCAATGTGCTGAGTGATACCACCCGCCTCACCAGCTGCCACTTTAGAGCGACGAATACGATCTAATAATGACGTTTTACCATGGTCAACGTGCCCCATAATTGTTACAACAGGCGGACGAGTTGTTTGCTCACCACGTGCTTCTTCAGCAGCTTCAAGTAAGTTGTCTTCCGCTTGAGTATCAGAAACTAGAACTGGATTATGACCCAACTCTTCGACGACTAGTACAGCTGTATCTTGATCGATTGCTTGATTCTGAGTAACTAACTCACCCATTTTCATGAGTGTTTTGATTACTTCACGGACTTTAACCGCCATTTTTTGAGCAAGATCAGCAACAATGATTTTCTCACCGATCTCAACATCATAAATCTGCTTCTTAACAGGTTTTTCAAAACCATGTTTATTCGCTTGGCTCGTTTTTAAACCACGCTTGTGATGGCTCTTACTGAAACTTTGCTCTGCTTGGGCATCGCCACCACGACCGCTTTTCTTACCAGCACGTGGATTTGCAGTTGCACCACCACGTTTGATTTCACGGTCTTCTTTGTTGAATGAATCTTCATATGCTTGACCAACAAGACCAGCAGCTAAAGGAGAGTCATCAATCACGCGAATCGTAGTCGTAGCATCATCATTTGAATATTTTGATGCCATTTTACGCATTTGCTCGAGTGTACGCTGTTGTGCTTCTTCAGCAGCTTTACGACGTACAGCTTCTTCAGTCGCTTTTAACTGAGCCGCTTGAGCTTCACGAGCTTTTTTCTGTTCTGGCGTTTCTGTTGGCTTAACAACAGGTGCTTTAATAATCTTGTCGCTGTTACGTTTTTTAACGACAACAGCTGTTTTAGCTGGTGCTTGTGTTGAACTGTCAGAAGTATGCTCTGCACGCATTGCTTCTAAAGTTGCATTAGCTTTTTGCTCAGCACTATCACGGGCTTTCTGTTCAGCTTCAACACGTGTTTTTTGTTCAACACGTACTTTCTGATCAGCTTCAGCTCGCGCTTTTGCTTCTGCTGCAAGTAACTCAGGGCTCGGTTTCGCAAATACTTGTTTTTTGCGCACTTCAACATTAATGTTTTTAGCTTTACCCGATGTACTTGTTACTTTAGCAGTACTCGTTGTTTTACGTTTCAACGCAATTTTTCCTGTGTTACCACTTTCCTGAGCATGTACTTTTTTCAAATAATTGACCAAAGCATCTTGCTGTTCAGTGGTAATAATGTCATCTGCTTTACGCTGTGGTAGACCTGCATCGCGAACCTGCTCTAGGAGTTTCTCTACAGGACGTTCTACGCTGAGCGCTAACTCTTGAATCGACTTGTCCGTCATCTATTATCTCCTAATTAAACCATGATTCACGTGCTTTCATAATTAACTGACCTGCTTTGTCATGACCTAAACCTTCAATATCTGAGATATCGTCAGTTGCTTGGTCAGCCAAATCATCAATCGTAATCACACCACGCGCCGCCAATGCATATGCAATCTCAGTCGTCATACCTTCCATACCGAGAAGTTCTGCACTTGGCTCTTGAATATTTTCTTGCTGTTTTAACGCATCCGTCAATGCAGCTTCTTTCGCACGACTTTGTAACAATTCAACTAAATCAGCCTCAAGCTCGATTTCATCAAATGTTTCAGCTGGAACATAAGCAATTTCTTCTAATGAAGTAAAGCCCATCTCAACCAATGCCATTGCTAAATCTTCATCAATATCAAGACGAGAAACAAACATATCGAGATATTGTTGAGCTTCATTTTGCTGACGAGCACGATACTCTTCTTCTAACATCATGTCGAGTTTATAACCCGTCAATTCAGATGCCAAACGAACATTTTGTCCTTGTGAACCAATCGCACGCGCCAATTGGTCATTGGTCGCAAAAATGATGTCTGCACTGCGTGCATCTTCATCTAATACGATACCAGATACATCTGCTGGCTCTAAAGCACTTGCGATATATTGCGCTGGATCATCAGACCACACCACAACATCGATACGCTCACCATTTAACTCTTGTTGCACTGCTTGGATACGTGTACCACGCATACCAATACAAGCACCAACAGGATCAATACGGTGGTCGTTAGTTTTCACTGCAATTTTAGCACGAACGCCTGGTTGACGTGCTGCTGCTTTAATCTCAATGATTTCTTCAGAAATTTCAGGAATTTCTTTTTTCATCAATGCAATCAGCATCTCTGGACGTGAACGAGACAACAAAAGTTGTGCGCCACGACCTTCACGATTCACGCTATATAAAATTGCATTGATACGTTGTTTAGGACGCAAAATTTCTTTATGGATCGTTTCTTCACGCGCCAAGTAAGCTTCTGCATTGTCGCCTAGATCAATGATAAAGCCATCTTTGGTTTGCTTTTTCACTTCACCGTAAATCAACTCACCGACTTTCGATTCATAAGCATCAGCAACCAATGCACGCTCAGCTTCACGAATCTTTTGTACAATTACTTGTTTTGCGATCTGTGCAGCAATACGACCAAACTCGATTGACTCAACTTCAAGTTCGCGCACATCACCAATCGACCATTTCGATGGATCTACATCTGAAATTGCATCTTGGCAAGCTGGCATTTCATGATCTTCGTCCGCAACAACTGTCCACTGACGGAAAGTACGGTAATCACCTGTTTTACGATCAATCTCAACGCGAAGTTGAGCTTCTTCTGAATGTGTACCTTCGTAAAACTTTTTCTTCGTTGCTGCAACAAGGGCTTGCTCTAACGCTTGGAAGATCGCTTCACGACTAACACCTTTTTCATTACTAACCGTTTCTGCAACGGTAAGAATTTCGCGGCCCATAAGTCACCTACCGATTTCTTATAAAATTAAGTTAATATTAGTCTTGATAGATTAAATTTGCTTTATCAATGTTATTGCTATCAATTTCAAGCACGTGTTTACCTTCCACTTCAACTTGGATCAGTTCATTTTCCAAATCTACAGAAAGCAATTTCGCCTGAAACTTACGACGGTTTTCGACGGCAGCAATCAAGCGTAAAGCCACTTGTTGTCCAATATATGCTGGTAATTGATTTAATTGGAAGAATGGTCGATCCCAACCAGGTGATGATACTTCAAGAGCATATTCACCAGAAATAGGATCATGAACATCAAGCATTGCACCCACTTGTTGTGTAACGAGCACACAATCTTGAACGCCAATACCACGCCCTTGTTCTAATTCACCATCTTCATTCAGAATAGGTTCTGCGTTCTCATCGACAGGTTTATCGATATAAATACGTAATAAAGAACGCTTTCCTTGTGGAAGGAATTCAATCCCCCACAGATCTACACCACACGCAGCTACAGCTGGCGCGATAAGATCATGCAATGCTTGAGATTTATTTGATAATTTCATTTACTCTCGTCGCTCTCATGCGAGCCAATCAATCTTAACCGTATAGTGAAGCACGACTATTTGACCAATTGATGTCGAACACTACACGATAGCTAAACAACCAATAAAAAAGGGCGTAAATCGCCCCTATGTTACACAGAAAAGCATTGCCCACTGTGCAAAAAGGCCCACCTTATTGTGAGCCTCTTTTAAGAAACTTGGTAGCGGGAGCTGGATTTGAACCAACGACCTTCGGGTTATGAGCCCGACGAGCTACCAGACTGCTCCATCCCGCATCAACGTGCAAAAATTATATACAAATATGAAAAAAAGTCAATTCAAGTTTTCATACTTACTTGATTAAGTTGCACCTTAATCAAATGGTAGCGGGAGCTGGATTTGAACCAACGACCTTCGGGTTATGAGCCCGACGAGCTACCAGACTGCTCCATCCCGCATCAACAAAACACTGCATACACCAAACTTACTGGTTATTAAGTTTGGTGCGGAAGGGGGGACTTGAACCCCCACGCCCGAAAGCACTACCACCTCAAGGTAGCGTGTCTACCAATTCCACCACCACCGCAGCTTTGTGGGACGCATTCTATTCGTTTAAAGCGAAAAAGAAAAGTCCTAAATCAACTTATTCAGTTGTTTTTGGCGCGTTTGATGAAGTTTCAGACGATGAGGCAGGAGCTGTTGTCGTCGTTTGAACTGATTTAAGCGTATATGCATCTGTCGTTTGTTTTTTAGCGAACACAGCCAAGGTCAAACTAGTTACAAAAAATAATGCAGTAAAAATAGCAGTTAAACGGGTCAAGAAGTTACCCGCACCCGAAGCACCAAATACTGTAGCAGCACCAGCAACACCAAAAGATGCGCCAGCTTCAGCACCCTTACCTTGTTGTACAAGAACCAGAGCAATAATCAAAATTGCCAAAATGATATGTACAACGAGTATAAAACTATACATTTCTATTCCTCGTTATTTGCTTTGAGCAAAAGCTTTTGCGATTTGGAAGAAGGATTGCGCATTGAGTGATGCACCACCAACCAGAGCGCCATTAATATCTGGACATGCAGCTAATTCAACAGCATTCTCAGCTTTCACACTTCCGCCATACAAAATAGCAATATTTGCTCCGAAAGGTGTGATTTGTTTTAAACCTTCACGAATTTTTGCATGCATCATTTGCGCATCAGCAGGAGAAGCAGTCTTTCCAGTGCCAATCGCCCAAATCGGCTCATAAGCGATCACAATATGCTGCCATTGATCAGGCTTCACAATCGCTGCGATATCACAAATTTGTTGTAATACAACTTGTTCAGCAGCGCCCTGCTCGCGCTGCTCTAAACTTTCACCAACACAATAAATCACAGTCAATCCTGCATTTAAAGCATTGTTGAGTTTAGCCTTGATGATTTCTACATTATCACCAAATAATTCTCGACGCTCAGAATGTCCAATCAATACAAATTCGATTTGACTATCTTTTAGCAATTCAGCACTGACCTCACCTGTATATGCCCCTGTGCCAGCAATTTTGGAAACGTCCTGAGCGACCGTATAGATTGTTCGATTAAATTCAGCTAAATGTGCTTGTATATTTGTAAGCGCAATCGATACTGGAGAAACACCAATATGACATGCCGCTTGAGAAATAGGTTCCTGTTGTAATAACAGTTTAAATTCTTCTATTAATTTTAAAGCGTCAGCATGCATTGGATTCATTTTCCAATTGCCAACAACCCAAGGGGTAATGGTCGAATTCGACATACTCCGCCAACCTACGAATAAATTCTAAAAAATGCTGCATATTTTACACAGTTTTTTAGAAAATTCAGTTTTTTTATATCGTTTGAATTTAAAGCAGTGACTATGGGATGAAAAAGAGTATTATCAGTTTAACCAAAGTGGATTTGGTTGGCTGAGACATTTATTTATTCAAAACATCATAACTACAAGTTTATGATAAAAATAAATTTGCAAAAGATTCGATCAGTTCAAAGTTTTAAAGCTTAATCAAGTCAAAAACGACACTTTCAATGGTAGTAATTTTACGTAACGAAAGTATAATTTTGATATATAGCTATTATAACCATATTGTCATAAGGCGGACAGATGTCAGGAATACATACGTCTCCAAAATTTTCGGGGTTTATTCGACGCATAGTCGATGATGGTCACATTGCTGCATCAAATATGCAGAGTGCGATTGATGCTGCAAAAAAAGCACAACAAGATATTGTTGCTCACTTAATTGAACATCATCGTCTATCACCTCTGACAATTGCGGAAAGCATCTCTTTAGAGTTTGGTGAGCCACTCTTTGATCTTGCTGTATTTGATACAGCTCTATTACCTCGTGAAATAACTGACAGCAAACTGATTCAAAAACATCGTGTTGTTCCACTCATTCAACGTGGTCAGATTTTGTATGTTGCGACCAGCAACCCGACGAATATTGATGCATTAGACGCAATCAGGTTCAATACCAAATTGAATATCGAACCTGTGATTGTTGAGCACAATAAACTCGAAAAACTGATTGATCAGCAATTTGGAGATAGCGGCAGTTTCGATTTTGGGGAAAATGACGACTTTGATTTAGATAATGTTGATGTTGCAACGACTGATACAAACAACACGACTGAGGATGAGGATACAAATAATCAAGAAGAATCTCCTATCGTAAAATATATCAACAAGTTATTGATTGATGCGATTCGCATGGGAGCCTCTGACTTACATTTTGAGCCTTATGAAAAAATGTATCGCGTGCGTTATCGTGTGGATGGTGTACTCAGACAAATTGCTAACCCACCATTACAACTCGCAACTCGTTTAGCCTCGCGCTTAAAAGTCATGTCTCAAATGGATATCTCTGAAAAACGAATACCTCAAGATGGTCGTATTAAACTCAAATTGTCAAAAACCAAAGCCATCGATTTCCGTGTCAACTCTTTACCCACCCTGTTTGGTGAAAAACTGGTACTCCGTATCCTTGATCCATCAAGCGCTATGCTCGGAATTGAAGCATTAGGCTATGAAGATGATCAGAAAGCATTATTCATGGAAGCACTTGAAAAGCCTCAAGGAATGCTACTGATTACAGGTCCAACAGGTTCGGGTAAAACCGTATCGCTATATACTGGTCTAAATATTCTAAACACTGAGGATACTAATATTTCAACAGCGGAAGATCCTGTTGAAATTAACTTAGAAGGCATCAATCAAGTCAACGTGAATCCCAAAACGGGGTTAACTTTCTCTGCTGCACTGAAAGCTTTTCTACGTCAAGATCCAGATGTAATCATGGTCGGTGAGATTCGTGACCTTGAAACTGCTGAAATTGCAATTAAAGCAGCTCAGACAGGTCATATGGTCATGTCAACATTACACACCAACAGCGCACCTGAAACTTTAACTCGTTTGCGTAATATGGGGGTACCCTCATTCAATATTGCAACCTCAGTCAATCTTGTCATTGCACAACGTTTAGCACGACGTTTATGCTCACAATGTAAAGCACCAGTTGATATACCTAAGCAAAGTCTCATTGAACTTGGATTTACTGAACAAGACTTAGCCAATCCAGATTTACAGATCTTTCAACCGATTGGCTGTGCGGAATGTCGAGAAGGGTACAAAGGACGTGTAGGTATCTATGAGGTGATGAAAGTCACCCCTGCAATTTCTCAAATCATCATGGAAGATGGTAACGCACTGCAAATTGCAGCAGCATCAGAACAAGCTGGTTTTGACAATCTGCGTCGTTCAGGTCTAAAAAAAGTGATGCAAGGTATTACTTCTTTGCAAGAAATTAACCGAGTAACAAGTGAATAAAATCAATAAAAAGGATTAAGAATCATGGCAGCGAAAAAAGCGCAAATGATGCCTACTTTTACTTATGAAGGGGTAGATCGAAAAGGCGCCAAAATTAAAGGGGTATTACCAGCACGCAATATGGCCTTAGCAAAGGTCACATTACGCAAACAAGGCATCACAATTAAAACCATTCGAGAAAAACGCAAAAATATTCTCGAAGGTTTAATGAAGAAAAAAGTATCAACGCTAGATATTACGATTTTTACTCGTCAATTAGCAACCATGATGAAAGCCGGCGTTCCGCTTGTGCAAGGATTCGAAATCGTTGCAGAAGGTTTAGAAAATCCCTCTATGCGAGAGGTGGTACTCGGCATTAAAGGAGAGGTTGAGGGCGGTAATACTTTTGCAGGGGCTTTACGTAAATACCCTCAATATTTCGACAACCTTTTCTGTTCATTAGTTGAATCAGGCGAACAATCAGGGGCATTGGAGACTATGCTCGATCGCGTCGCGATTTATAAGGAAAAAAGTGAATTACTCAAACAAAAAATTAAAAAGGCCATGAAATATCCAGCCACAGTCATTGTGGTTGCAGTGATCGTAACCATTATTCTGATGGTCAAAGTGGTTCCTGTTTTCCAGGATCTGTTTAGTTCCTTTGGTGCAGACCTGCCCGCTTTTACTAAAATGGTCGTCAATATGTCCAAGTGGATGCAGGAATACTGGTTTATTCTTATCATCGTGATTGGCGCAATTATTACCGCTTTTCTTGAGGCAAAGAAACGTAGCAAGAAGTTTCGTGATCTTTTAGATAAAATGGCACTCAAGGCACCAATTTTTGGTGATTTAGTATATAAAGCCATTATTGCCCGCTATAGTCGTACCCTAGCCACCACCTTTGCAGCAGGTGTACCACTGATTGATGCTCTTGAATCTACAGCAGGTGCAACAAATAATGTGATTTACGAAGAAGCAGTGATGAAAATCCGTGAAGATGTCGCCACAGGCCAACAGTTGCACTTTGCGATGCGCGTTTCTAACCGTTTTCCATCCATGGCGATTCAAATGGTTGCAATTGGTGAAGAATCAGGTGCCTTGGATAGTATGCTAGACAAAGTGGCGACCCACTATGAAAATGAAGTGGATAATGCGGTCGATGGCTTAACCTCAATGATGGAACCATTGATTATGGCTATTTTAGGCGTACTTGTTGGTGGTCTTGTCATTGCCATGTATCTGCCAATCTTCCAAATGGGTTCTGTGGTCTAATGCAACAATCACTCTCTTATTTTATCGAGAACCCAACTGCACTGTACCTAGCAGTTGGGCTTTTGAGTCTATGTATTGGTAGTTTTCTCAACGTTGTCATTTTTCGTACGCCAAAAATGATGGAGCAAGAATGGCATCAGGAATGCCAAATGCTGCTTCATCCAGAGCAACCACTTATTGATCAAAGTAAGTTAACATTAAGCCAACCTGCCTCAACCTGTCCTCAATGTAAATCCCCTATTCGCTGGTATCAGAATATACCTATCATCAGTTGGATCATTCTTCGTGGCAAATGTGGTTCTTGCCAGAATCCAATTAGTATTCGCTATCCATTAATTGAACTTCTCACCATGGTTTGTTCATTAATCGTTGTAGCAGTATTTGGTGCAACCATTCAGATGCTCTTTGGCCTGATTCTCACCTGGGTACTCATTACACTCACTTTTATTGACTTTGATACACAACTCCTTCCTGACCGCTTCACACTGCCATTGGCAGCATTAGGTCTGGGTATTAATACTTTTGCAATCTATACAACGGCTAACGCTGCGATCTGGGGCTATTTAATCGGTTTTCTATGTCTTTGGATTGTATATTACCTATTTAAAGTCATCACCGGTAAAGAAGGCATGGGGTATGGTGATTTTAAATTGCTTGCAGCCCTTGGTGCATGGATGGGTCCGATGATGTTACCCCTCATCGTATTACTCTCTTCTATGGTAGGTGCAATTATTGGTATTATGCTGATGAAAATGCGCGGTGAAAATCAACCTTTTGCATTTGGTCCTTATATTGCAATTGCCGGTTGGATTGCCTTTCTATGGGGTGAGCAAATTATGAATGTGTATCTTGGGGGTTAATATGACATTTATCTTGGGGATAACGGGTGGTATTGGGAGTGGTAAATCTGCTGCAACCCAATGGTTTGAGTCCCAAGGTATTGTTGTAATAGATGCAGATATTGTTGCTCGAGAAGTCGTAGCACCAAATCAACCTGCTTTAAAAGAAATACACCGTGCTTTTGGAGATTGGGTTCTATTAGAAGATGGAACTTTAAATCGTCGAGCCTTGAGAGAACATATCTTCAGCCAACCTGAAGCACGTATGACATTAGAAAAAATCACACATCCCGCTATTCGCCAATCTATCATTCAACAATTACAACAAGCAGAAAGCCCCTATGTCATTTTAGTCTCACCGCTTTTGTTTGAAACTAATCAACATGAACTTGTTCATCATACTTTATTGATCGATGCGAGTGAGCACATTCAACTGGAACGCGCAAGTCAACGAGATGGGCAAAGTGAAGAGCAAATTCGCCATATTATCGCAGCACAAATGCCCCGCTCTGAAAAGCAACGTTTGGCAAATGACATTGTGGTAAATGATGGCTTATTGGAACATCTACACCAACAATTAAAACCATTACATTTCAGTTATCTACAACGCGCTGAATATTAATTTTTGTTTTGTTGTTCGAGCTGAGCCTCTAAGGTGTCTTTTTGAAACCATCGCCACGGTTGAAGTGCACCAATCGCCATTCCAATCAAACCACTGATAATGGCAAGATTGATTGGTTCATCTAACAAAGGAACAGCGACAACAGCTGCTATAAATGGTGCTAAAGTTACAATACTTCCCGTTTTAAATGCACCTAATCTTTGAATTGCTGCAACATAAGTCAAAGTCGCAACGATCACTACCAACACACCATGAAAAAGTCCTTGAATCAAGAGGTGAAGAGGTTCTGCATCTTGAAAATGTTTTGGAATAAATAAAATATAAATAGGCAGGTAGATAATCGCAGACCAAATCACTACACCCGCTGTTGAATGCCAAGCAGATAGCTTCCATTGTTTTAGGAGAACGGTAAAAATACCCCACCACACCGCACTAATAAACAGCAACAGATCCCCCCAACCCAATACAGCACTTTGATCATGCAGCATTAAATAACTCATAAGTAATAATGCACTCATCATAATTGCAATACTGAACCACGTATGTTTATCAAAAGGCTGTCTAAATAATAAATATGCAGCAATAGCAGTACACAAAGGGATACAACCATTTAAAAAAATAGCAGCATGTGCAGCTGGGGCATGCAAAAAAGCGGTATATACGGTAAAACAATAGCCTAGCCCGCCGATCAGTGCCAAAATCAAAGGGCGTGGATGCCATAAAAAGGCAAAATCTTTTTTATAAATTAAAACAGGCACTAAAATAACAGAAGCAATTGCAAAGCGCATCGCAACCAAATCCCACATACTGACATGCCAATGCGCATTAAGTCGGGAGAAAATAGTAAATCCGCCCCATATACACATCGTGATCAGGACAAAAAGATAACCTTGCGAGCGAACTGTCATTTTTCAATTTTGAATAGAGCGTAACGATGATTATACAGTAGTACGCTGTCGACATGCCTCATAAAGTGCCATACCTGTTGCAACACTTACATTTAAACTCTGCAAATCACCTGCCATTGGGATAAATACAGTTTGATCACATTGCGATTGGGTAATTGGTCGAAGTCCAGTGTCTTCAGCGCCCATCACTATCACAACCGAACCGCTAAAATCACATTGCTGAATAGGCAAAGCTTTCTCATCAAGCATCGTACCAATCACACGAGTATGGGTAGTCTCTTTTAAATGCGCTAAGGTACGAGCAAGATTAGTGACCTGAATAAACTTAACCTTTTCTGCACCGCCTGCTGCAACTTTACGTGCTGTTGGCGTCAAACTTGCAGAACGATCTCTAGGTACGATGACTGCTTGAACTCCCATAGCGGCTGCAGTTCTGATGCAAGCACCTAAATTATGTGGATCAGTCACTTGATCAAGTGCCAACAATAACGCATCGGGATGCTGCTGCATTAATTGATCTAAATCTTTTTCATTAAGCGTTGGATGAGGACGTACAGCAGCAACAACCCCTTGGTGGAATGGCATTCCTGCTAGTTTTTCCAGACTGTCACGGCTTGCCTTTTGCACACTAATTCCGAAAGGTTCTGCAAGTGCTAAGATTTTTTGTAAACGCTGATCATCTCGACCTTTAAGCGTAAACAATGTGAGTACTCGCTCAGGCTCCAATTCTAATAATGACTCCACGGAATGAACGCCATAATAATACTCAGGTTTTGCCATGAACGACCTCTTTTCAGCATTCCCACTTAAAGCAGGATATTGGGGGGATTTTGAAAATAAAAAATCCTGTAAATGACTTTACAAGTGAGGAGCGAATAGCTCCGCAAGGGAATTTAATAAAAAAATCCTGTAAATGACTTTACAGGATTTTCTTCAGATATAGTGTACTCGATTTATGAAGGAAAAGGTTAACCTTCTAAATGACACACATAATCAAGTACTTCATCTGCTTCAATATGGAATACACTGTTTCCAGGGACATAGAATGACTGCCCCGCACGGAATAATTCACTTTCTGTACTATCTGCAATTTTTACGCGACACTCACCAGAAATAATTTCCATACGCTCTGGGACGTGTGTTTCAAAAGTCAAAGGTTGTTCAGTAGGTAAAATAACGCCTAAAGTTTTTTTTGTACCATCTTCAAATTGTACTGTATGGCTAATACATGCCCCGCCAAAATACACATTCGATTTCTTAATGACCGTTACATGATCAAACTGCACTGAACTCATGCGTACTCTCCAAATTCTGCCGCATTTATATTAGGTTATGCTGGACGTAGTTTAATTGTGCCTTTACAACTAATCAATCCATTTTCTGGCGTAAATACAGCAATTTTCATACCTGAGCGAGGAAAAAACAAAGCGAAGCTTTGTCCGAGCGCAAGACGAGTAGTTATGCTACGAGTGGCGAAAAAGCACAAAGTGTAACTTTGCCTGAGTGCAAGGCGAACAGCTATGCCAAATAAAGAAAAACTAGCAAAGGAACTTTTGCCCAATCACAAGCTGAACAACCATGTTACCAGTGGACAGAATCATCTTAGTTAATTTTACCAAGCACAAAGTGATTTGCACCGCGATGAATGATGAGGATTAAGAAAATCAAACTTCAATATATGAGACCGACTTCAGAAATAAACCATCTGAAGCACTAAAAAAAACAACACCGCTAAAACATTATTAGTTTGAATTATGGATCAGCTTGAAATCATGCACTTTCAGCTCTTTGCTGATCGAACAATACGACTTATGCATTTTTCCAAATTCCAATAAATCGTTTTGTAGTGAAAGCAACAAAATAGGTGAATCACGACTTGTCGCCACTATAAAAACTCTCTATCTTTAAGCAAAACAATCTGTGCATTGGATGCGTTTATGCTCACCCATTTAACTTTAATTAATTTTGCACTCGCTGACCACTTAGCTTTAGATATTGAACAAGGCTTTAATGTTCTCACAGGAGAAACAGGCGCAGGAAAATCTTTATTGTTAGATGCCTTATCTGCATGTTTAGGTGAACGCACAGATACAAATTATGTCCGATATGGTGCAGATAAAGCTGACGTTACGGCTATTTTTAGCTACCAAGCTAATAGTGCTGAAGCCAATTGGCTCATAGATCATGAACTTGATGATGAATCAGGCGAGATTCATTTGCGTCGCGTCATCTTTGCAACTGGGCGAAGTAAAGCTTGGATTAATGGAAGACCTAGTAGCCTTGCTGAACTTAAAGAAATCGGGCGATTATTAGTCCAACTCTACAGCCAGCACAGTCAGCAACAACTTCTAGAACCACCTTATCCAAAACACTGGTTAGATCGTTATCACAATTTTGGTGATCAAGCACAAGCAGTTCGTGAAGCGTATAGCATTTGGCAGCAAAATATCCGACAACACCAAGCCGCGCTAGATGCGCAAGCCACTCGCCTGCAGAAGATACAAAACTTAGAAACTCAATTGGAAGAGCTTGAAGAAATCGTACAAACAGACTATCGAGAAATTGAACAAGAATTTGATCGCTTAAGCCATCACGAACACATCATGCAAGACTGTGGTTATAGCCTAAATGTATTGGATGAAGCTGAACAAAATATTAATCAAGAAATCTCATCGATTATTCGTCGGTTAGAGTCTCATGCTGGACGCAGCGAACTGCTTTCAACCATTTATAATTCTTTATTAAATGCACAAAGCGAAATCGAAGATGCTACAGCAAGCTTGCGTCAGTTCATCGATCGCCAAAGTTTCGATCCTGAACGCATGGAGCAATTAAATTCTACACTTGAAATTTTCCATCGTCTGGCACGTAAATACAGAACTCAACCAGAGTCCCTCAAACAAGATTTTGAACAATGGCAACAGGAATTAGAACAACTTCATCAACTTGAAGATCCTGAAACTTTGGCTGAACAAGTTGAAATTGCCTATCAATCCTTTATTGAAAAAGCACAGCACTTAGATGATATTCGTCGCACCGCTGCGATTCCACTAGCTAAACAACTGACGGAACAAGTCAAACCTTTGGCTCTTCCTGAAGCTCATTTTGAATTCAAATTCGAACCATTAGAACAAGCATCATCAGAAGGCTTAAGCTTTATTCAACTGCTATTCACTGCAAATAAAGGAATTCCTCCACAACCATTAGCACGAGTTGCCTCAGGTGGTGAGCTTTCTCGTATTGCTTTAGTCATGCAAGTCATGAATGCTGAGAAGACCGAAGCAGAAGTTCTAGTATTTGATGAAATTGATGTCGGAATTAGCGGTGGAACTGCAGAAGTTGTAGGACGATTACTGGCTGATTTAGCACAGCATGTTCAATTACTATGTATTACTCACCAAGCCCAGGTTGCGGCGCAATCCGATCAACATCTACTGGTCAAAAAACAACAAACTGATCCAGCTAGCAGTACCATCATCGAACTCGACGAAGAACAGCGTATTCTAGAGCTTGCTCGTATGTCTGGTGGTGTCGAAATTAGTGAGACAACTTTGCAACATGCAAAGCAGTTGCGACAGCTTAAGTTTCAGCCTGCCTGATTTTTAGGACAAAATATCAGAAAATGATTGGCGAAATCCGATTAACTCTTGTATGTTGATATAAAGAACCTATATAGATAGAAACGTACATTCTTTTGATGGAGAACCGCCTAGGTGACGAAACAATACTTAACTCACCGTTGTCTCATCGCTCCACCAGACATGGCAGATGACTTCTTTGCAAATACTGTCATCTATGTTGCGCGCCATGATGAAGACGGTGCACAAGGCATCATTATCAATCGTCCGTCTGATTTACAAATCAAAGAACTTCTCAATGATTTGGAGATTGATGCGGATAATGTTCACCCTCACGCGGTCTTGCAGGGCGGTCCTTTACGCCCAGAAGCAGGCTTTGTTCTACATACTGGTCAACCGACTTGGCACTCCTCTATTGCGGTAGGAGAAAACGTCTGTATTACTACCAGTAAAGATATCTTAGATGCAATTGCTCACAATGAAGGCGTTGGTCGCTATCAAATTGCTCTAGGCTATGCGAGTTGGGGTAAAAATCAACTTGAAGATGAAATCACTCGTGGTGACTGGTTAATTTGCGATTCAGATATGGATCTTATTTTTAATCTTCCATACGGCGATCGTTGGGATGCGGCTTATAAAAAAATCGGTGTAGATCGTACCTGGTTTGCTTCTGAGATTGGTCATGCCTGATATAGAAACTTCCCAGTCGATTATGGCATTTGATTTTGGTACACAAAAAATGGGCATTGCGATTGGTCAATCCGCGATCGAAAGTGCCAATCCTCTGCCTTTGTTTATAATGAAAGATGGCATCCCTGACTGGAACCAATTACTCAAACTTGTTAAAGAGTGGCAACCGAACTTATTTCTAGTTGGGCTACCTTTGAATATGGATGATAGTGAATCCGAACTCTCAGCGCGCGCTCGTAAATTCGCTCGTCGTTTACGTCACCAGACAAATATCCAAACATGGATGGTGGATGAACGCCTAACAACTCGTGAAGCGAGAGAAGAACTCGAATCTTATCAAAGTAAAGGGCAAGCAAAACGCTTATCAGCAGATAGCTTCGCAGCAGCGTTGTTGATACAAAGCTGGTATCGCGATCCTACAGGCATCACACCTTAATCAGACATCTTAGATATAAATGAATATCTTGGCGGGCGATATCCATATCGCCTTTTGAGCTGAACTAACATTGAAGGCGGAACGGAATAACAACATTGAATTGAGCTTATGAGCTTTACTAACCAATATCACTCTACAGGTTTCATTTATTAACAACTTCAAAGCTTATTTCTCAATCACTCTCACCGTTGCAGTGCGTCCAGAAACGAATGCCAATGGATTTTGTGGTGGTTCATCTAATACAATTTTCACAGGAACTCGTTGAGCCAATCGTACCCAACTAAAAGTTGGATTTACATTTGCCAATAAGTTTGAACTGCCCGAACGCTCGCGATCTTCAATCCCAGATGCAATACCTTGCACATGACCACGAATACGTTGTTTGTCCCCCATCAATTGAACTGTTGCAACATCTCCAACATGAATACGGTCAAGTTTTGTTTCTTCAAAATAACCAACCACATAAAGTTGCTGACGATCTAAAAGAGCTGCCACAGCTTGTCCAACTTTAACGTAATTACCCACACGTAAATCAAAATTTGATAAAGTTCCATCGGCAGGAGCAACAACTTCTGAACGGTGTAAATTCAATTCTGCCAAGTGCAAATTACTTGTCGCCACATCCAGTAACGCATGTTGCTGTTCAATCGCAGCATTGGCTTGTTCAATACTTGCTTTTAATTGTTCGCGTTCAGCAAAAGCTTGATCACGTGCAGCAAAAACTTGATCTTGTTCCTGTTTGGAAATTGCACCATCCATAAGACTGGTATATCGAGCTGCATTCTTTTCGGCAAGTTTCATATTGGCTTCGGTCTTTACTAAGCTAGCTTTGGTACCCGAGAGAGTCGCTTGAGCTTGTGCTAGACCTGCTTTAGCTTTCGCAAGATCAGATTTGGCTTGCTCCACATCCAGTGCTTGACGTGCGACATCAATTTTAAACAAGACCTGTCCTTTCTTTACAGTTTGGTTGTCTTGTACCAAAACCTCAGTCACCAAACCATTGACATCTGAAGCCACTTGAATGACATCGCCACGGACACGACCATCTCGCGTCCAAGGTGCCGCATTATAGTAATTCCATAAATGCACAACCGTGTATATCGCCACAATAATGGCAATGATAAGAACCACAGGTCGTATGACTTTTCGCATATCAAATGCATTCATGTTCTTCACCTTTACTACTCATTTTTAAATCAGAGAAATTTAAACAATCAAAAATTTAGCTCAAATCCAAAGTCGGACAAAAATCTCATGCACACAAAGCATCAAAGCTAAATAGAAGCAGAGATTAAAAATACTGGGTAACCCGATCCATCCCATCTGAGCGAAACGGTCTACAAATGGACTCAACATCTTAAACAGCACATAAGCAATCACGGCTTGCACTAACAACGTTGGAATATAAATTCCATATAGATTGATTTCACCCATGAGCAACCTCAACGTCATTCATATTTAAACTCACCTGTTCATTTGAAACATGCCCAATGCTTTTGAGAATATTATTCAGTGAAATCAATAATCTTTGATGCAACTCATCTTCACTAATTGGCATTGCAAGATGCTTGACCACTTCGATTTGCTGAAGAATTTTCGTTGGAAAAGTTTGAAGTGAAAGTTGCTCTGATTGAGTTTGAAAATATTCGGCAAGCTGCTGTTCTAAAAGAGCAATTTCCATTTGCAAGTCCACATAATGTGGAAGCTTTTGGCGGATTTCCTGTAATCGCACAAGATCAACAATCGATGCACTTTCAATTAAGGCATTTTGGATGGCATATTTCAGTTCAGCATTTTGTACCATCTTGCTATTTAGAACCCCAACTCGATCAAGCATGCTACGTAAATGAATTTTGAAATCAATCCCATAACTCAGTGTTAAAGCTTGACGCATCGCTTGGTAATGCAAACTTAAAATACGTGTTGCGCTTGTATCTGGTGAAACAGCACGAACCAAATCAATCACAATTAATGAGACCAAAACACCTAAAATCATGGCAAAAGAGCTGTCTAAATAAGACACCGCATCCATTGAATATTTATTGTGTAAATTCAGCCCCATCATGGTATTAATGCCTAAAACCATACCTATCGGCATTAGCATTTGATTTGCCATCATGCTTACAGCCACAAGGAAAATTGGAAAAAGTACCAGTGCTAATTGCCAAAAGTGCGTAATGTGGGGAAAAATTCCAAAGGCATAAATAAAAACCAATCCCGCTGAAACGATGCTCCCCCAGATAAATATGCGCAACACAGGCACAGGATTATCCAAAGCAGTCAAAATACACGCTGTGATCGCGCCCATTTGTGCCATCATAAATCCAGCTTTCCAACCTGATAAAATCCACGCTCCTGTCACGATGAAAGTGATGAGAACCGCACTGATTCCACCGCGTACCGCGATACCATGATCACGGTGTAAACTTGGATATTTGGTGGTGATCGTAGTTATCTCAGATGGGATTTCTTTATGACCTTTCTGGATCTGTTGCCAAAGTAACTTCACTGCCAACATATTGGCGATAAAATGACGTACATCCATTTTTAATGCAGCCAACACAGTCTTTTGTTCAGACGAAGCCATCGCAATCAATTCGCTAAAATCTTGTTCAAACTGTGGTGGCAAATCACTTAAGTTATCGGCAGTTAATTGTTTTTCTTGATTTAAAAACTGTAAGGTCTGTTGTCGTAGTTGGCTTAACCTTGGAGCTAATGTAGTTAATGGCATTTGCTCTAATTGTTTAATCCGTTGAGACATGGCAACTAGATTGGCCACAACAAGCGAGACCTGATGCAGCATTTCTTGTAGAGGTTTGGTCATGCCTTGCAACTCGCCTTTTTCATAAGCGAGATGAACTGCTAGAGCATGGATATCTGATGCATCACGAGTGATCACCCCTAAAATTTGTGTGTAATTTTGGTTTGTATCATGGGCTGAAATGAGTTTTTCAAAAATATTTTCCAGATCCTGCAAAGTTTTGATGACACGTTGTTTAATCATGGCACCTACATGAACAGGAAAAAAAGTTGCTGAAACGACAGCGGTTGAAATCACACCTACAGAAATTTCTAAAACTCGTGCCAGAGCAATATCAAAAATATTATAAGTATCAACATAAGTGATGGCGTTATACACAATCATTGCGGTGGAATATCCAGCCAACATAAATACATAGCTACGTGGAGTACGATCCAAGAGCGATATATACAGTGCAAATCCGACCCACAGTGCCAAGATGATCGTAAACAACCACGGCGTATTGATAAAATGTGGTGTCAAAATCAACGCGATAATTGCTCCTGCAGCCGTACCAACCAAGCGATAAATACATTTGGAAGAAACCATTCCAGAGTAAGGACTGGCAATAATTAATACCGTCCCTATCGACCACATTGGGTTAATCAAATCAAGCTCAAATGAAATAAACAGTGCCAACATCCCTGCGACAAAGGTTTTGCACGCAAAAATAATATCAAGTCGACTCGGCCTAAAAGCCAACAACTGTTTAAATAACATGAACTTTTCTCAATACTAACCGCGTTAGGAAACGCAAATTCACATCACAACTCAGCTGCATTTAGCTTCTTGATAGAGACTAAAAGAGCGTTCAATTGACCGTGAAATAGAATGAACTGATCGGAATGGCAAACATTTCAGGGATAAATTTAAAACAAATTATCCAATGAAGAAATTGTGCTTATAATTTTTTCAAAACAAAGTTACTTAGTCAACATAAATTATCACTATTTGATAATTATTTAATTAAATACAGAATATGTCATTCAAAAAATATCATTTTTCTCATCAGAGAACTTATTCATACGTTTTAGAATCAACTACGCTAAAAGTGCATACCCGCTGAATGACTTTTCTGTTATAAAGCAAATAAAAGCCACAGCTTTAGACTATTTTTAAGGAGTAAACAGCTCATCATGGCAATTTCGAGTTTTGGTAAAATTCTCACTGTACTGGACTTATTTTCAGTTTCTCGCCCGATTATCAACGTTGATATCATTTGTGATGAGCTCAATCTCTCAAAACCCACTGCATATCGCTATTTAAAGGAACTGGTATCAACTGATATCTTGAAACGTATTAGTGGAACATCTGGTGACTACACTTTAGGCTCTAAAATAGCGGTTTTAGACTATATTTCGCATAGTACAGATCCTTTAGTACAAATCAGTATTCCGTTCATGCGAGACATCGTAGATCGTACAGAACTTTGCTGCTTACTCACCTATTTGAATCATGATTACTGTATTGATTTACATCATGAAACCTTCAAAGCAGCCGAGCTGCTTTCATACGGACGTGGCTGTCCTCGACCTGTATATGTGGGGGCATCACCTAAAATTGTGATTGCTCATTTAACCAAACAAAGAATTCAGTCTTACTATGAGCAATTCTCAAATGAGCTTGCCAAAGTTGGCTTTGCCCATGATCTAGATGAATTCGCTCAACAGATGAAAAAAATCAAAAAGCAGGGATTTTATTTATCTCAAGGTGAAATTGATCCACAAGTTTGCGGTCTGTCTGTGCCGATACGTTTTTCCACAAAGGAAGCACCGATCGCCTTGACCTTAGTTGCATCAAAAAATCGTTTTGATTTTCTGAATATTCAGAAGCTTATCGAAATCTTACAAAGCAATGCAGCTCAGATCGAACATAAATTTGCAACACTGACTGAAAACCAAGCAAACCAAAACTGAGAATATTAAAAAATCTTTACACTTTCATGCGTTGTAAATATCAACATATTCTCATATTATGATTATGTTCTTCAGCATACTCTCCCAAAAAGAGCATGACTTTCCTCAGAGAACTAAGCTCATATTCGTTATGGGCTTTTTTCTTGAGCTGTATATATGAAGCAATAAAAAAGCCCTCTAGGTAGAGAGCTTCTTAGATTTGATGCTATTAGATTGATGAGCAATTAAGGCTGTTTTAAATAAGGCCATGCAGCTCGTAGATATATAATCATCGACCACAAGGTTAATATCACCGCAGCATACAATAAAGCATATGCCCAGATTTCTAATGGCTTCCAGTTCAACAAAAATACACTAATCGCAATCATTTGAAAGGCTGTTTTATATTTACCTACGGTTGAAACCGCAACATTGGTTCTTGCACCCAGTTCTGCCATCCATTCTCGCAATGCTGAAACTGTAATTTCACGAGAAATAATCACAATCGCAGCAAATGCCATGGAAATTGTAGGTTGCCATTGAACCAAAACAATCAAAGCAGCAGCGACCATCAATTTATCAGCGACAGGATCGAGAAAGCGTCCAAAAGCCGATGTTTGATTTAATGTCCTTGCGAGGTAGCCATCAAACCAATCTGTTACAGCTGCAAGGACAAAGATCGCGGTCAAAATCAAATGTCGCATCATCCCACCATGATGCTCAGCAATTCCAATCGCTGGTGGCCAATAGGCAATCACCAAAAAAACAGGAATAAAGGCAATACGTGCCAATGTTAGAATATTAGGAATGTTCAGGATTCGCCCTGTGCTCATAAACACCGCCATGTTGGTCGCATCAAATATGCATATTGCACAAAGGTTGTGCCGAGATTGTATCCATCTGTAAGCAACTTTATACGAAATACGAGGAAGTGTCGACTAGGCAAAAACGGCAACCGTCTGCCTAAGGATCGCAATTAATCGATTTTCACTATCCCAAAGATAAGCATATTCTGTTGAATAACCGTGTTCTGCAAACTCAGTAACGACTTTATATTTAAACCAGTCATGCAGTTGATTTTCAATCGGGTGTATATATGTAATGTGCCAACTTAAAGAGCTCGCTGGTGCTGGTGTTTTAAACATTGGCAAAACACCTGGCGGCCAAACATCCATTAAAGAAAATAAATCACCCAAATATAAATCACGATTTGAGTGTAATTGAGGAGAAAAACGACACCATCCACCAAAATCAGGTGTTTTACTTCCTGCCATAGGATAATGTCCTTCAGCCCAACACAGCTCGAACTGTTGTAAGCATTCAGGCATCAAACCTTCAAGATAAACCATTTTTTCCAGTTGATCTGCTGTTACGTAGTCAGGAACTGTTGGTTGGTTATTCACCACAATTCTCGATTCTCGCCCCAAACCGAAGCTTGCGACTAAAACACTTTGCACTGCATCGTCTTGCCAAAGACGAATTTCAAGTGTCGTCACTGATTTCCCTTGTCTCAATACTTCAGCCGTCAATTTGGCTGCACCTTGCTGTACAGGCCCAACAAAGCTGACACTGCAACTTAAAAGCTGTTTTGCTGAATCATTGACCGTAAGGATCGCTTTTTGGATGAGCAGACCTGCGATAAGACCACCAAATACCGTACGCCCTTGCAACCATCCTGATGGAATATCAATCCATTCTTGTTGTTCTAACTCTTGATACAATCCAAGCAGTGACATTATTATTCCTTAAGGAGCAAATTCACTTTATCTTTCAACGTTTCTTAAGTTTTGTGAATGATCATTTATCCACAACTCTATGGAAGATTCGGTCAATCCGCCCTTTTATTCATGAAGAATTTTATAAATCGTCCTTGCCATCACTTCTCCCAAACCAGGAACAAGCATTAATTCTTTTTCTGAAGCTTTTAACACGCCTTGTATACCGCCAAAATGAGTCAATAAATCGCGTCGACGTTTAGGTCCTAAACCTGGGATTGCTTCCAATACAGAACTACTACGTCGTTTATCTCGCTTGGCTCTATGTTTGGTGATGGCAAAACGATGTGCTTCATCTCGAACTTGCTGAATCAAGTGCAAAGCTTTGTGGTCTTCAGGCAATTGGATCTTTGTACCATCAGTAAAATGTAAGGTTTCTAAACCTGGTTTTCGCCCTTCACCTTTAGAGACCCCAATCATAAATGCATCTAGACCAAGCTCTTGCATGACATCCATAGCCATATGCAACTGCCCTTTACCACCATCAATCAGTAAAAGGTCAGGTAACATATTCTTTTTATAACGACGAATCAGCGCTTGACGCATCGCTGCATAGTCATCACCACCAGTAATGTCCTGAATGGCGAACTGACGATAATCTCTTTTTCTCGCTCCACCTTGATCGAACACCACACAGGAAGCGATTGGTGCTTCTCCCATCGTATGACTAATATCAAAACATTCAATTCGATCAATCGGACGTCCTGCAACTTGTTCAAGTTGATGAAAACGCTCATTCAACTCTAAATGATTACTCAACTTCCCTTTGATTGCATGCTGCACGTTCATTTGTGCAAGCTCTTGCCACTCAGCCCGTGTTTCTCGAACTTTGTGCTTGATCTGAACTTTCTTCTCAAAGGTTTGTTGTAACGCTTCTTCGAGTTGAACTCGATCAGGAAGTTCGACATTCACAATCAACTCAGAAGGGATTTCATCTGCCACTTGGAAGTAGAAGTTAGCAATAAAATCACTGAGCATTTGTCCAAGATCATCACCCAACATATCTGGAAAATAGCTTTTTCCTCCCAGCATACGACCATTACGCACATACATGATTTGTACGCAGGTGACACCCGCTTGATAGGCAATGGCTAAAATATCAGCTTCACCTTTTATTTTAAACACCGCTTGTTGTGCTTGAACTTCACGTAATAAAGACAACCGATCCCGATAAAATACCGCTTTTTCGAACTCAAGAGCTTCTGCCGCTTGCTCCATTTTGCCGATTAATTCCTGATTCAGTTCTTTGGTATCACCTTGTAAGAAGCGAATTGAATTATCAACATCTTCTTTATAGTCTTCTGGACTAATTAACCCCACACACGGTGCTGTACACCGTTTGATTTGATATTGTAGACAAGGGCGTTTGCGTTGAGAAAAATAGCTATTTTCACACTGTCTTACATTAAATAGTTTTTGTAAGGTTAAAAGAGTATCTCGCGCGCTGTACGCACTTGGATAAGGACCAAAAAATTTTCCGATTTGATGCTTACCTTTACCTCGCCCACTGGCAATACGAGGATAAGGTTTATCTGCGGAAACAAAGATATAGACATAAGACTTATCGTCCCGCAGCATGATGTTATATGGCGGACGATGTAATTTAATAAGATTTTGTTCTAATAGTAGCGCTTCAGTTTCGGAACGAACAATCAATGTCTCGATATCATAAATACGTGCAACCAGAGCTTGTGTTTTAGGATGCTCAATAGTTTTTACAAAATAGCTGGAGACACGATTTTTTAGATTCTTCGCTTTACCGACATATAGCAACTCCCCATCTTTGCCTAGCATTTTGTACACACCAGGCAATTGGGTCATATGAGTCAGTATTTTTTCAATGTGTTCACGCGCGTTTGGATTCACAGCAGACTTTCATGATCAGTATTGGTTTGATGATGTAGTCTGCATAAATCAATTTCAAGTGAATTGAGCTAAAATCCATCAACTCAATGGCTCAAATTACACCGATAATTAAAAAACTCGACTCAATACTTTATCAACACTCTTAAATGCTGACTCATTAAAGAAATCACAAGCGAGTTCATTTGTCGGAGTAATTGGATTAACCTCTCTCGTCGTATGGTAAAACCCCCAATACTCACGTGCTTGATGACGAATTCGCGTATCCGCTAAATTAAACTCTGTACTAGGTTGATATGCTGTCCATGATGCATTTTGCCAAATACCCTGATTTTCAACGCTGCTACTGGTACTGACATGCGCAAGATTTTGCGTTGGATAAGATTCAATATAATCTTGAGTACTCAACTGAACTTGTTTTTGCCAACATGTTGCACCTGCAGGGAATTTATCCTGACTGGCAAACAATAGTCCTTGAATAATTTCTAGCGTTACATCGCTTATGAACGAAGATGCTGTCGCTTGTCTTAAAAAATAACGTACATAGTTAGAAACATCTAAGCCAGACAAGTCAATCTTCTTGAGCTGATAAGTAAGTTTAAATGCTGTTCTCTGTTCTAAATTATAAGGTTCATACTCTAAAACACTATCACTGAATACTGCTTTACGACCTACGATATAAGCACCAGTGGTATTTTGCGGTGGAAATATGGTTGATATCCCATTGCTAGTAATGAAGTTTCGAAGCGCTTCTGTCTGTAATTTTGGTGTCTCGGTATAAGAAATTAAAAGATCATTATTTTTATCTACTTGATACGATTTCTTTGTCAGTTTATTAGACTCATTTGCAGCTGAAAGATCATAACTATAAAAAGCTTTATTCTGAGGATCAACAGTTCCATAAATATCATCAGTTTCTTCAGTACAAGCCACTAAACTTAAAATACTTAAACTAATCAATAGCTGTTTTTTCATTATATTTTCTCATGATTTTAAATATCAAATTTTATCCAAATTATACTATCTGGTACAACTAAAAAAAATATTGCTCTTTTTAAAAATAAGTTTTCTATTCAACATGAAATGCGAAATTATCAATCTATTTTTTAGTGAGTACTGACTGTATTGCCTGACAGAAAGCCTGTTTATTTTTAGGTGATACCAAAATATAAGTTGCTATACCATTCTTTTTATAATCAATGCGTAAACGATCCAAAGATAGAGCTGGGGACGAGGTCAGATGATGTGTGCTTGTAAGCTCAACAATATCCTTCCTATTTATTCTCCATTTAAACCACATCGAATGAATCGTCAACTCATGTTCAGTCACAACATAACGAGTGTTTAAGATCGGCCACCACAGCACTACAATCGTTAGAAAGTATATAACTGCATGCTCAGGGTATTCTTGCATGGTTCCTTTAATATACATCGTCCATAAAAACTGCAGCAGTAAACCTGTCGTCGCAATGACTATTCCCCATAACCACCAATCTATTTTTGAACGAAATGTCTGCATACTTTGTACCTCGATAAAGTTCACTCATTTAAACGTATTTTATAACGAGAGCAAATAAAAAACGCCCTGTCGGGCGTTTTGATTTCACTCATTAAAATACATAGGGACGTATAAAAATAAGGAAGAATAATCCTAACATTAAGAACCACTTTAAAAAGTAATAAAGTTGGCGGTTTGATTTCTTTAATGCTTTGGCTTTAATTCGGATTTGGTAAACATAACCAAAAACTTTATTTAAACCACCTGTTTGGTCACCTGCTTCATTAGGTGAACTCGCAGCAGTCATCACACTTTTACCAAACCAGTGATTAAACTTTTCCATAAAACGCGTCTTTAATGGACGCTCTACATCAGCGAAAAAGATAATACGGTTTTGATCTGTTTTATTTTCAGCGTAGTGAATGTAGGTTTCATCAAACACAACACTTTCACCATCACGCCATGAATAACGTTCGCCATCCACATCAATAAAGCAACGGTCATCATTTGGTGTAATCAAACCTAAATGATAACGCAACGAACCTGCATAAGGGTCACGATGTCGTACTAAACGACTATCTGGTGCCAACTCGGTAAACATCGCAGCCTTAATACTTGGCAATGTTTTCAACAAAGCCGTCGTTTTTGGGCAAAGCTCTGCAGCTGACGGATGCGCAGAATCGTACCATTTAAGATAAAAACGCTTCCAACCTGTTTTAAAAAATGAGTTAAAACCTAAGTCATCGTAGCTACTTGAAGCTTTAATCCCACCCTTGTCGTATAAAGCTTTTGCCTCATCACGAATCATTTCCCAATTTTCATCTAAAATTTTTAGGTCTTTGAAATATTGAGTATCGATATAAGGTTGATTCGGTACTTTAGAAAACATGTACATTAAGAAATTAATCGGTGCGAGCACAGTAGAATGGTCAAAAAATTGACGATAAAACGAATGCTTAACTTTACCACGACGCTGAATATACAACGCCGAAATGATAAAGATCGCTAATATGATCCATTTAATCATTGATATCGGCACTTAAAAATTAATCGCCAAATTTTAACACCATCCCTCACAATTTCTAGCCGCTTTTACTCAAACTCAGACGTAGATAGCGAGTTAATTTTTTTTAATTCTATTTTTCAAAAACTTAATAACTTTTTTAAAAACTATATTTTTGTTTTACGCTCTTTTTTCACCTGATACATTCTCGCATCAGCTTCATGGATTAAGGTTGTTGCATCAATATACCCTTCAACATGATCGGTTTGTTTGACACCGATACTCAAGCTAATTGAAGGTTCTATTTGGCGAATATATTGCTCCAAACGAGGTACAAAACTCTCTATCGCTTGAGATTCTGTACATCTTGGGAAAATGATACAGAATTCATCACCTCCGCATCGGAAACAATGATCATCAAGTCGAGCAACATAGCGGATACCATCTGCCACTATTTTTAAAATTTGATCGCCACGTGGGTGCCCAAATGTATCGTTGATCATTTTGAAATCATTAATATCAATAAATACCACCGTCACAGGTTCTAATGTGTGTTCAGCCGTACATATGGTTGCATTCAAAATACTATTTAAATGTCGAACATTCAGTAAACCTGTCAGAGGATCGGTTTGTGACAATGCTTCCATTTGTTGTGCCCGATCTTCGAGGACATTAGCATATTGTTCAATTTTCTCTTTAGACGATTTGATTTCACTGACTAAACTCCAAACATAGGTTTCAACAACTAAAGAAATATCAAACATAAATAGTTTTTCTAGAGTTTGCACAACTTGATGATATTCATCTGTATGTCCAATTTGCTCATACACCAAAGTCATTAATCTAGTTTTCAGATGATAAATCGCCGATAAATATAATTTGGGTTCTACACCGATCCGTTTATGCACTAAACCAATCCTTAGACGGTTGTTAACGTAATTGGCATCATAAGTCCCAGAAAACAACTCAGTGACGTATTGTCGTTGCGCACGTTGTAAACGAGATAAGGTATCTACATCTCCAATCAAAGTTGCAATTTCGGCTACTGAAGTTTGTTGTTGATAAAACTCCATCACAACTTGATCAAATAAAGGCTCAAGTTTTATGCCTAATTGAACCAACTGTAGAAGTTCTTTATTCGTCAACGATAGTAAAGATTTTCGATACTCTATTTCTTCTGAGGAAATATGCATTTGTTTCATCAAGGTTTGGTCTGTTGGTTTCATCCTGACACCTCTCATCCCCAAACAAGATTATCGAGAATCGAATTGGATTGATTTTCAGTTCTATCTTGTTCTGAGTGTGCAAACCATCTTTAGTTAAATTCTAGCCTTTATTTTCACATTCCACTTCAAGCATTAACTAACATTTTTTGTCAGCTGATGACGGTTTTTCAATATGCAAAATAAATGCTGTGAATGTTTAAAAGAACCACAGCTTCCCTATTTCAAGGTTCTAGCGCTAAATGTGATTTTCTTCTCAAAATGCAGCAAGAAATAGACCAAAATAAAGAATTTGCCTTTGAACAAATAAAATTTAATATCTATTCCTTTAAGAAAGCACATATTCCACAGTAAATAAGCGTTCTAGATAAATTTATTGTTGTAAGTACTTATGAAGATTATTTTATTCATTTCAGCATTTTTTATTTACAATCATCATTATAAACAACAATAAACCATTGATTTAAAATAATTAAAATCACAAAAAGCTATCCATCAAAACAATAGATGACCCTAGCGTCACGGCTTGATACAACTTGTTATGTTCTTTTTGGATATAGTTATCGTAAGATTAGCGAAGCATTTTGTGTGCCTATATCCACACACACGCTTTTATGACATCAACTCAGAATCCTCCACAACAAGGGAGATCAGGCATGATCCACGCTGGCAATGCCATTACCGTCCAAATGCTTGCGGACGGAATTGCAGAATTCCGCTTTGACTTACAAGGTGAGTCGGTTAATAAATTTAACCGTGCAACCATTGAAGACTTCCAAGCAGCAATTGCTGCAGTTAAAGCCAATAACGATATTAAAGGCTTAGTTGTTACTTCTGGAAAATCAACATTTATCGTTGGTGCTGACATTACTGAATTCGGCGACAATTTCGCTGCTGGTGAACAAGCAATCATTGATTGGCTTATGCCTGTACACGAAATCTTCAATAGCTTTGAAGATTTAGAAATGCCTAAAGTTGCTGCGATCAATGGCATGGCGCTTGGTGGCGGTTTTGAAATGTGCTTAGTGTGTGACTACCGTGTCATGTCTGAACAAGCACAAGTTGGCTTACCAGAAATCAAACTTGGTATCTATCCTGGTTTCGGTGGTAGCGTTCGTTTAAGCCGTTTGATCGGTATCGACAATGCTGTTGAATGGATGGCAATGGCGAATCCTAAGAAGCCAGCTGCTGCGCTTAAAGATGGTGCTGTAGATGCAGTTGTTGCTGCTGACAAACTTCAAGAAGCTGCTGTTGACTTAGTTAAACAAGCACTTGCTGGTCGTTTGAACTGGAAAGCAAAGCGTCAAGAAAAATTAGACGCAATTAAATTGAACCCACTTGAACAAATGATGGCGTTCAATACAGCGAAAGGTGCGGTTCTTGCTAAAGCAAATCCTGCACAATACCCTGCTCCTAAATTATTGCTTGACTCATTACAAGCAGGTGCAAGCTCAACTCGTGATGACGCATTAAAAGCAGAAGCTCAAGGTTTCGCTAAAGCTGCGATCACACCACAAGCTGGCGCACTTATCGGTTTATTCATCAACGATCAAGTTGTGAAGAAAACTGCGAAAAAATATGAAAAAGGTGCTCATCCTGTAAACCAAGCAGCTGTATTAGGTGCTGGTATTATGGGTGGTGGTATTGCTTACCAAGCGGCAAGCAAAGGCACTCCAATCATCATGAAAGATATTGGTAACCCACAACTTGCATTAGGTATGAAAGAAGCGAATGGCTTGCTAACGAAGCAAGTTGAACGCAAGAAAATGAAACCTGCGCAAATGGGTGAAACCCTTGCTCGCATCCGTCCTACTTTAAGCTACGATGAGTTTAAAGAAGTAGATATCGTGATCGAAGCGGTAACTGAAAACCCTAAAGTTAAAGAAATCGTACTTGCAGATACAGAAAAGCATGTTCGTGAAAACACGATCATTGCATCTAACACATCTACAATCTCGATTACACGCCTTGCGAAAGCATTACAACGTCCTGAAAACTTCGTTGGTATGCACTTCTTCAACCCAGTACACATGATGCCATTGGTTGAAGTTATTCGTGGTGAAAAAACTTCTGATGAAGCAATCGCAACAACTGTTGTTCTTGCTCAGAAAATGGGTAAAACACCTATCGTTGTAAACGACTGCCCAGGTTTCTTGGTAAACCGCGTATTGTTCCCTTACTTCGGTGCATTCGACCTACTCGTTAAAGACGGTGCTGACTTCCAGCAAGTTGATAATGTAATGGCAAAATTCGGTTGGCCTATGGGTCCTGCATACTTGATCGACGTTGTTGGTATCGATACAGGTGTTCATGGCGCAGAAGTGATGGCTGAAGGTTTCCCTGACCGTATGAAGCCAGATTACAAAGGTTCTATCCAAGCGATGTACGAAGCAAAACGTCTTGGTCAAAAGAACGATGTTGGTTTCTACAAATATGTGTTAGACAAGAAAGGTAAGAAAGCGAAAACTGTTGACCCAACAGCTTACGAAATCATTGCGCCTTTCGTGACTGGCGAAAAACGTGAATTTGATCCACAAGAAATCATTGACCGTATGATGCTTGCTTTCTGTAACGAAACAGTTCGTTGCTTAGAAGACAACATCGTTGCAACTGCTTCTGAAGCAGATATGGCGATGATCATGGGTGTAGGTTTCCCTCCATTCCGTGGTGGTCCATGCCGTTATATCGACCAAACTGGTGTTGCTGAATACGTTGCGCTTTGCGACAAATATGCACACTTAGGTAAAGCTTATGAAGCGCCACAAATGTTGCGTGACATGGCTGCTAACAACAAAAAATTCTACGGTTAAGGAGCGACGTGAATGGCTACTTTAAATCCACGTGACGTTGTGATTGTTGATGGCGTTCGTTCTGCCATGGGCAAATCACGTAACGGTATGTTCCGCAATGTACGTGCCGACAGTTTATCTGCTGAATTAGTACGTGCACTTGTTGCTCGTAACCAATTTGATACCAACGAAGTTGAAGACATCATTTGGGGTTGTGTAAACCAAACTTTAGAGCAAGGTATGAACATTGCTCGTAACATTGGTTTATTAGCTGATATTCCAAAGACTGCTGGCGGTCAAACCGTTAACCGCCTTTGTGGTTCTTCTATGCAAGCACTTCATACTGCTGCTGCACAAATTGCGACCAACCAAGGTGACATCTTCATCATCGGTGGTGTAGAGCATATGGGTCACGTAGGTATGATGCACGGCATCGACCTTAACCCTGAAGCATCTAAACACTATGCAAAAGCATCTAACATGATGGGCTTAACTGCTGAAATGTTAGGTCGTATGAACGGTATCTCTCGTGAAGAACAAGATGCGTTCGGTGTTGAATCTCACCGTCGTGCATGGGCTGCAACACAAGAAGGTCGTTTTAAAAACGAAATCGTTGGTGTAGAAGGTCATGATGCAAATGGTTTCAAAATCCTTTGTGACATCGACGAAGTGATTCGTGCTGACGCAAACCTTGAAGCATTCAAAGCGTTGAAACCAGTTTTCGATCCTAAAGGTGGTTCAGTAACAGCAGCAACTTCTTCTGCTCTTTCTGACGGTGCTTCTGCAATGTTAGTTATGTCTGCTGAACGTGCTCAAGCGCTTGGTTTAAAACCACGTGCTGTGATTCGTTCTATGGCTATTGCAGGATGTGATGCTGCGATCATGGGTTACGGTCCAGTTCCAGCAACTCAAAAAGCGCTTAAACGTGCTGGTTTAACGATGGCGGATATCCAAACTATCGAATTAAACGAAGCATTTGCTGCTCAAGGCTTATCAGTAATGAAAGGCTTAGGCATCTATGATAAACAAGACATCATCAACTTGAATGGTGGTGCGATTGCATTAGGTCACCCATTAGGCTGTTCTGGTGCTCGTATCACTACTACATTGTTGAACGTGATGGAACAACAAGATACACAAATTGGTCTTGCGACTATGTGTATCGGTCTTGGTCAAGGTATCGCGACAATTATCGAACGTGTTTAATCGACACTGAGATAAAAGAAAAATCCCCGCCATGTGCGGGGATTTTTTTATAACCAATTCTATTTATTAGAGAATTTAAAACAGCGATCCATCCAAAAAAGTCTATAGACAAACAAAGTGGCATCAGATTAATATCGGATTTCCAAAAATTATAAGGCTCTAACAATGTTTAAAAATATGGCAGCAGATTTAATGGGGACAAGCGACATTGGTCGGATCATCGAACCAAGAGACTATGACAAAACAGATATTGATGACTATATTTTTCATGAAGATAACGAAAAAATCTTTTTCCTAATCAAAGCCAAAACTGATGAATATTGTTTCACAAACTCTGCTTTCATTCATCTCGATGGTACAAGTGCTGTAAGTAAAAAACGTACTTTAAACCGATATCCCTACAAACATTATCAAATCAGTCATGTTCAGCTCGAAACTGCAGGTACAGTAGACCGTGATGTAGAACTCAAGTTCCATCTAGGCGGTGCAGCATATTCAATTGATATTGAAAAATCACAAATTGAAAAAGTGCGCGATTTATATAAAGCACTGTTTAGCATTGGTGAGGCTTGTAAAGAAATCGAGCGCCAATCATCATTGCTTTTTTCAACACAACAAGCTGTAAATAATATGTTCTCGTTGCGTGAACTTCCTGAGCAAGTGTTATTAAATTTACCAAGTATCATTTCGCAAACAACGATTCAAGTTGAAACAAAACTGACGGAGCATCGTAAAAAGATTGAAAACTATGATTTTTCTGCAATTTTTGAGCGATATATAAAAGAATAAATAAAAAAATCCCCGTACTATTACGGGGATTTTTTATCTCAACATATGATTTAAGTTAACGTGTTAGAAAGTTCTGAGGTGTTTTCAAACCCGCTTCAATTTGTTGTTGTAATTTTAATAGATCATCCAAACTTACTTTTATTGTGCCTTCACGAAATGCATTCGCATTATCCCGATTAATATTGAGGGGTTCTAACATTTTGAAGACCCCATTACTTGGATTAGATGACTGAAAGCCCATCGCAACAGCCATAATATAATCTTCTAAAAAAGGTGAAACTTGAGATAAATCAGGTTGTACGGTTCTCGGCTGATAATCCATCGAAGTTGTGACTTCGGTGAGTTGAGCATTTTGAATATCAGTCTGCTGCTTGTTTATATAATGTTGCAGGGCTTGACGGACTTTGATATCTTCCTGAAAAGGAACCAATCCAACCTCATCACGTAGCTCTGATTCTGCCATGATCCGAATCGTAGGCAAAGAACCTACCTGTTCTTCGGCTTGAACAGTTGAAATACCGATATAAGTTAACATCGTAATCAGCAATGATCGTTTGAGTAAGTTCATTTCTGCTCCAAAACTCAGTCATCAAATCCGTGATGAGATTAAATAAAAGCATCTACCCTATAGGCTACAACAAAGTGCTGTTTTATTCAGCAGAGGTCAGATAAACGGTAAATTTCATTAAAATTTTAAACTTTAGATAAAAAAAATTAAAATAGACTCATCTGTTAGATGTTTGTAAAAAATCAAATTTCAACGCCAAAAAACCTCGCATATATCGCCTTTTTTGATTATTGTCCTAAGAGCTATTTTCATACTTTTTGTTCTTTTTTAAATTTAAAATTCAAAATATTAGGAGTAAATGGATGTCTTCAACATCAGCAAAAATAACAATGATCTGCATGCTAACAGGCGTTGCTTTAACTGGATGTGCAACTAAAACCCTTATTACTAAAGACAGTAAAACATATACCCGTACTGAACGTGTCATGTTAGTTGAAGACAATGTCATTGCGTTCGGACGACCTGCGCAAGCATCTGTCAACTTACCGAAAGACAGTATTGTGATTGCAGGGCAAAAAAACAGTTATATCCTGACGCAAGGCAGCACTCAGTTTGTCACTTTGATCAATAAACTTGATCCTAAAAACATTCAAATCACCAGAGAACTCAACTTCTATTCGGAAAAGAATGATGGAAATTTCTCAGGTACATTGCCGCTGTCTTATGTAAAACTTAAAGAAGACCTGAGCAAAAGGGACTTAGAATTTTTCATAGAGAATGGTGCCAAAGAATGTTCATCATCTAGTGACGAACGTATGCAAGCGCAACGCTTTTGTTTTGATATTAAATTGGCGGGGGTAGTCTACCCTGCTGCAAATAATCTCAGTTCATTAAAAGCATTGAGTAAACCTTATCAAGTCTCGATTTATACCCACAAACAAGAAACTTATAGCTCTAAATCAGGTATGAATCCTTTTGAAAAACTCGTTTTGTTGCCATTTGCAGTGGCGATTGACGTAGTGAGCTTACCGTTCCAAGCAGCTGAAAAGATTTTTGATTAAATAAAAAATAGGTCTTTGATCATTGTTCTGAAAGATGCTCAAAGACCTTCCTACTATGTTGATTCTAAATCAATGCGTCATATCAACTATGTGTTTCTTCTTCGCCTTCATTATCAAAAGTTTTAGCGATCTTTTCGATATTTAGGCTTTTTGCCATCGCATCAAAAATATCTTTATATACCCCTTGTTGCTGATAAAGTTGATGATGTTCACCATGCTCAACAATGGCACCATCTTGCATGACATACGTGTAGTCAGCATCAATAATCTGAGAAAGACTATGAGAGATAATAATCACAGTTCGCCCTTGTTTGATTTCATCTAAACTGTGCTTAATCTGCTCTGTTGCGATTGCATCCAAACTCGCTGTCGGTTCATCTAGAAAAATAATCGGTGGATCTTTAAGAAACATACGTGCTATTGCGATTCGTTGCTGTTGTCCGCCCGACAATAACAATGCATCAGATTGATAACCTTTAGGTAACTTTAAAATTTGCTCATGGATCGATGCTTTTTTAGCGGCTTGGATAATTTCGTCTTCACTTGCATCCATTTTTCCATAGCAAATATTGTCTTGTATCGTGCCCTGAAAGATATGATTTTTTTGCAGCACCAAACCAATATGATCTCGCAAATATTGAGTATCCATATCATTCAAATCAATACCATCCAACAGAATTTGTCCTGTCTGCGGTAAATAAAATTTATCCAATAAGCTGATTAAAGTCGATTTGCCTGCACCAGATAATCCCACCAGTGCTGTAATTTTATTGGGTTGTATGGTCATACTAATTTCTTTAAGCGCATGATGACCATTTGGATAGAAGAAATCGACCTGTTTTAACTCAAACTTTCCACTGAGTTGTGAAGGTTTCTGCTGTCCTGAGGTTTCAATCTCATTATCCGCTTCAAGAATCTGAAAAAAGCTTTCCGCATAAATCATGGCATCATTGACCTCATCATAAATACGATGCAATGAGCGAATAGGAGCTGAAACATTATTAAATAGCAAAATATGAAACATAATCATCCCGATACTCATGTCGCCAATCAACACAAAATACGCGGTGAGGATAATGATAAAAACGATCCCAATTTGCTCAGTAAAAGTTTTAACGCCATCAAAAATAAAACTAATTTGACGCGTGTGCATCTGATTATCGGTAAGCTGCTTTTGTAAGATCAGTTGTTTTTCAGCTTCAACTTGTTCACGGTTAAACGACTTAATGACTGTGATCGAATTAATAATACTCAGAATACCCTGACTTTTCCGCTCACGACCATCTCTTAAACTCCGTCTTACTCCACCTAATTTCTGCGCTTGTTTAAAGGTCAACCAAAAATAAATCGGCACGATACTTAGGGCGACTAGTCCGATCCAAAAATTAGCATAGAACATCAAACCCAATGCGAGAATCGCGCTACTGAATAAAGGCAAAATGTCGATAAAGAAGATTTGAATCAAACGTGTAATCGAACCAATACCACGATCAATACGAGTTTGTAATTTTCCCGCTTGATTGTCATCTTGAGTGAAAAATGAAAGCCGATAGGTCAGAAATTTCTCAATAATTGCTTGGGCAACATCTTGTGAAACCATAATTCTGAGACGCTCACCAAATAACTTTTGCCCAAACTGAATCAAAGTACTGATAATTTCTTTACTAAGTAAAATAACACTGATCGTTACTAAAATATGCCAACCTTGAGTAAGACCATCTCCCGCTTCTACTAAACGATTGATTTGATCAACAGCATATTGCAGCGTTAAAGCATTAACCTGAGCGGTCAATGCTCCAATCAAAGTCAGGATTAAGGTGATTATCACCAATAGTCTGTAAGGCTTCACAAAAGGTCGAACTTTGCTAAAAAGTTGCCATAGATTCATGTTTTTAACGTCAGCTCTCCTCAAAAACTTTTAATTTAGTTCAAACCATTATCGTCTAAATAACCTAGAGCTCTTTTTCTAAAACAGCAACATTGTTATTTTTAATTTTCTCTATTTGAGCATTTAGCTTTAAAACATCTTGGTATAACGTATTGAATTTGCGGACTTGAGCAGATTCATGAAACAAAATAAGTTTTCCTTGTCGCTGCCATTCATATTTTTTTAACAAATCAAACATCGCTTGAGCTTTCTCAATGATTTGCTGTTCTATAGCAAAAATATCTTGAGCTGGATCAACATGCAGATTCTTAGCGAGTTTTTGTTGTAGGCGTTGCTGTAACTCAGCATCTAGAGAAAGTTCTTTGGCATCAGCTAAAGCTTGAGATTGTATCTGCTGACGCTTTTTATCGTACTCTAATGATGCACGGCGAACATCGCTAAACATTTGCTCTGTTTCTTTATAGTTTGATTTACTATCACGCTCCAATCTTTCTACATCTAAAAATGCATCCCACTGCGCTGCTTTTAATTGACGTAAATAGTGATTACGCGCCTCAATATTCTCCTTCCAATAATTCAGTAGAAACTCCGACATCAACTGATAATCACCAGATAGCCGATCATCCTCAACCTCCAATTGTACGGGCGTTGACCAATCCTGTGTTTGGATATATAGCTCACGCATTTTTTCTGCCATCACGACATCAAACATTTTCTGATTTTGAATTGTTCGCTGTTTTGAATTATTTTGATAGATGAAAAATGCCCCTATACATACCACGATCACACCGAGAATCATTAAAATACGGCGCATAAAGCCTCCCTAGCTTCATTTTATTTTTTTGTTGTTAAAGTCAGTTTAATCAATAAGAAAACAATATATATAGTTTTTATTTCACTTCTCGTAACGGAGCATTACATTTTAATCGCTTTAAATTCAGCAACTACGCCCCTATTATCTCTTTTAACGATAATTGAAGAGAAATTTTATGCGCGTTGATATTTGGTCAGATGTAGTTTGTCCTTTCTGTTACATCGGAAAAAAGCGTCTTGAACATGTAGCTGAACAAGCAGGCATTGAGCTAGATATTCATTGGCATAGCTTTGAACTTGATCCTGACGCCCCTACAAAACACGAGGTTTCAAATACTGAACGTCTCGCGCAAAAGTATGGACGTAGTTATGCAGAGATGGAAGAAATGGAGCGTAATGTCGCCGCTATGGCAGCGACTGAAGGCATCGATTTCCAATGGCAAAAAGCCAACTCTGGGAATAGTTTTAACGCTCACCGCATCATTCATTTGGCACAAAGCAAAGGTTTAGGTAATGAAGCAAAAGAAGCTTTTTTCCATGCTTATATGACTGAAGGTTTGGCGATTGGTGAGCGAGAAGTTGTTGAGGAAATTGCTTCGCGTATTGGTTTAGACAATGCTGAAGTTGAATACGTGTTAGATTCAGATGAATTAGCTGACTTTGTACGTCATGATGAAAAAATTGCACATGAGCAATTGAAGGTCACAGGCGTTCCTTTCTTTGTTTTTGATCAGAAACTTGCTCTTTCAGGCGCACAGCCTCGAGAAATCTTTTTACAAGCACTTCAACAAGCACAAACCTCATCAGTAGAAAGCATTGAGCAGGACAACTCAGCTCAATGTAATGATGAATGTTGTGAAATCAAACATTAAGACATCATTCATCACATAGGTTTCGGTTCACCCCGAAACCTATGCGTTTCACGCATGTAAAAATCAATACAATTCCAATCATTATTGATCACAAATCAGGCATTTTTATTGCACTAAATAATATGAAACAAATCCTGTAATTACTTTGATCAAGTTTTGACTACAGGCTTTGTGATGAAGCTCACATAAAGAATTTAAATTTATAGATATCTTTGTGTATAGCCATCTAATTATCCGATTCTATCTTTTAATACGTAGCAGTTTTAAAGCTAAAAGTATGATCTAAATCTCGATTTAGCAAATTTAAATACAGAATTTGAATAACTTAGGCACTATAGATTTTACGCATTTTTCTTCTATAATCGTCATAAAGTGACAATCTTTTGTTATGGAAATGCAAGAGTTACAAGCCTTAATAAACGGTCAGATTCAACCAGAACAAATATGTGTAGAACAGCTTGTATCATTGGCAAAACAGCACACTTTGGCAACCACGACTGAATACAAATTGCTTGAAGATGCTGTCAATGTTGTACTTACTTATTATTTAAAACAGGCTCAAGCCTATCTCTAAGGAAATAAGCAATGGACGTATTAGAGAAAGCATTATTGGTTGATGAGCTCAAACATCTTATTGTTGGGCTTAATGATAATAAAGCTTCGCTTTTTGAAATTGCCAAATCAAAAAAAAGAATTAAAGACATTTGTGCATCATGTAATGACCCTCTTTTTCAAGAAGAATTAGCGCAGTTCAAACAATATATACAACAAGAAGAAGTCCCATCTGAGGAACTTGCTGCATATGGTTTTTCGATGACTTATTACGGCACATATAACTTCTCAGAAAAAATTGAGCATGCTTTATTTGCTGCTCCTGATATGGGATGGGCAACCTTACGCCAAGCTAATCATTGGCAAGTATGGGTGGTTCGCCCTGCTTTATCATTTTTGAAAAGTCCGTGGATGGACTCAAGCAAAGAAGCTTTAGAATGGTTAACTAAACACGCTAAGCAATATGTCAAAACTGATGAGCAGCTAAAACAAATCATTCCAATCTTAGAACCAATCAGTGAAGCTGGGTTAGATTCAACAACAAAGGCAACTCAAACTGAAACCAAGGATGTGTTAACGGTGCTTAAAGAGAAAACTGCGAATTTCGATGCACAGCTTGAAGCGATTATTCAAGAAAAATTACAAACTGCACCACCAATTGCACCTTCGACACCATCAGTTGCAAGCAGACCAAAACCAAGTTTTAAATCCGCTTCTCGACCGACTGCGAATCTAGAAAAAATTAAACCTCTAAATACAGAATTTAATCTAGATGGTTTAGTTTGCCGACTTGAACGTGTAGATCCAAAAGTTTTTCCATCTTTGTATCATGTAGATCTACATGATGAGATTGATCAAAACATTAAAATTGATTGGTTATATTTAAAAGCTGAAAATGATGAACAACCAATTTGGGAAACAGCTCAAATCTTTTTAGCTGAACAACTCTATGCACAAGGTCAATTTTCACATTATGTTGTCTTAATTGGTACACACAGCGTTGAATATGCAACGAGTGTTTTACAAACCTACACTGATCAACGCCATACGCGTACCAGCTCCATACATCAGACACATTGGACGACCTTTAAGCAGCACTATCATCAACATGAAACGTTGTTTAATGAATGCATCATGAATGGTCATACAGTTTGGCAACGTGATGAAGATGCCTATCCATATATTCCAGCATCATTTATAAATACACAGAAGTTCATTCCTTTTGATGAAACAGCGGCTAATTTCCTTACACCAATTATTCTGTTAAAAGAACGTCAAAAAATTCGTGTGATACATGGCTTAGAACGCATCAAACTTTCCTCTGAAGATCAAGCCTATCCATTCTTATTACTTGATCGTGCAAACGGCTATACATGGCAATTGATTCGACAAGTGATTAGTAGTTTAGCTCAACCGATCTCAGTCCACGCCTTGTATGATGCTTTAGCTAAGGCGGACGTTTCAGCATAACAAAAATCTATCACAAGATTTATATAGCCACATTCATCTCAGAATGTGGCTTATTTTTTTAAAGTTTATTTGTATAGCTCTCTGATAAATTGTAAGCGTCCGCTGAACCCCATGCCTATTTTTTAATTTGAGTTGGATTTCCAGCGATGTGGCAGTAATTCTTCTATTTGGGTCGCTTTATGCGTCGGCAGCCTTTTCAGCACA
>NZ_JBPKBJ010000003.1:0-104574 GCF_051390655.1 Acinetobacter sp. P1(2025) | reverse complement strand
AAGCAAATAAATCGGGAAATTAGTAAACGTCGTATTCGAATTGAACACGTCAATGGAAAATTAAAGACCTTTAGAATTCTGGCTACACGTTATCGAAATAGGCGTAAACGCATTGGTTTACGTCTGAATTTAATTGCTGCAATTTACAACATGGAGTTGGTTAAAAAATGATTTTTGCAAGAGGTCTAATAATTTTTACCTTCTAGAAGAAATTATATGATCGTAATCAAGTATTTAAACTTTTGGAATTTTTCCGATCAATATAATCTCATCTAGAGGCGCTGATAGATTAATTTGGAGGGAGCAACATCACAACAGCATTATTTAAAAGTTCAGCAATATCTTCTAAATATTCTGGTTGATTTAGATTTTCATCAAATGCAATGCTTTGTCCATCAGCAATTTGTTTTAGCTGGTTTTCAAATGACTTGGAAATACAAACATTTTCACCATTTGCCCAAAAATCTAAACCATCAGCTTGAGTTCTGTAGAGTAGCTTTGAGGCTGGTTCAAGCATGAGTTGATAACCTGTACCGATAATTTCAATTAAATCTTCTGCTGCGATTTCATCAGGTTCAGGAATGCTATTTGGATAATTTGACTGACTCATATACGACATAATCGCCGCATCAAACTCAGGTGCTTGAGAGAGGTAGTTCAATAATTCAGCTTTTAAATAAGAAAATTCAGTCGAATTTATTTCACCGATATTCGCGGTTTGTTGGCGAGCTACATCTACTAAAGGATTTTTTAATAGTGCATTTTCAGCAAATTTATCACTCACCTGATCAATCATTTCTGAAAGATTTGGCATGCGAAAGCCAAAAGAATACGTTAAACAGTCATCTTCTGCGACACCGTAGTGTGCGAGACCAGGTGGAACGTAAAGTAAGTCACCAGGAGATAGGATTTCATCAAACTGAACATCCATGTCAGCCAATAACTTTAATGGTTGATCAGGAATAAATTGAGTTGATTCATCACACATTTGACCAAGCTGCCAACGACGATGTCCATAGCCTTGAACGAGAAAAACATCATAAAAATCGAAATGTTTACCTACAGATCCACCTCTTGGTGCATAAGACACCATGATGTCATCACGACGCCATTGTGGAATAAATGGAAATTTTTTCCATAATTCAGCAACATCAAAAGAATAGTGATCTACAGCTTGTACTAAGATCGTCCAAAGATTAGGTAGCTTTTGAAAATCACCTTTGGTTAGGGGAGATGATTTGACATGCCATTCATTTGGATCTTTATTTTTTTGTCGAATGAGTCGAGCACTCACATCCTCTTCAAGTGCTAACTCTTTAACATCATCTGGTTCTAATAATCCTATGATTTCTGGTAAGGCATTACGTACCAATAACGGTTTTTTTTGCCAATATTCAGTTAAAAATTGTTCTGCGGTGATACCACCTAAAACATCTAAAGCGTGTGACATAGGATTGAAAGCCAAATCTACAAAAGATGTATATTGTCCTTTGAGTTGATTTTGGTTGCAAGCTTTGATGCGCATGATTGTTTTAACTCAGTAAGACGTGGGGTATGATCAAACTATTTAATCTTGATCAAACAGTTTTGTATTCATTCACAGCGTTTCAAAAACAAAGTATGCTAAAGACGCAATAAGGAGCATACATGTATCAAGTACTGGCAAGAAAATACCGTCCACGTAATTTCAATGAGTTAGTGGGGCAAAACCATGTTTCTCGCGCTTTAACAAGTGCATTAGAACGTGGACGTTTGCATCATGCTTATTTATTTACAGGTACTCGTGGTGTCGGTAAAACCACGATTGCACGTATTTTAGCCAAGTGTTTGAATTGTGAGACAGGTGTGACTTCAACCCCTTGTGAAGTTTGCGCAACATGTCGAGCTGTGAACGAGGGCCGTTTTATTGATTTAATTGAAATTGATGCGGCATCAAGAACGAAAGTTGAAGATACACGTGAGTTGCTTGATAACGTTCCTTATGCACCAACACAAGGTCGTTTTAAAGTTTATCTTATCGATGAAGTGCATATGCTTTCGACGCATTCGTTTAATGCATTGTTAAAAACATTAGAAGAGCCGCCAGAACATGTAAAATTTCTTTTTGCGACAACTGATCCGCAAAAATTACCAATTACAGTTATTTCTCGTTGTCTTCAGTTTACGCTCAGACCTTTGGCTGTCGATGAGATTACAACGCATTTAACAACAATTTTAGATAAAGAAAGTATCAATGCTGATCGAGATGCAATTTGGCAAATTGCTGAGTCTGCTCAAGGTTCTTTACGTGACGCATTATCTTTGACAGATCAAGCGATTGCGTACGGTCAGGGTGCTGTCCATCATCAAGATGTTAAAGAAATGCTTGGTCTAATTGATCGTACGATTATCTATGATCTGATTTTAGCCATTCATCAGAATCAACAAGCTCGTGTCAGTCAGCTATTATTGCAATTTAGACAGCAAGCCCTAGATGTATCATTGGTCTTAGATCAATTGGTTTCTACCTTGCATGAGTTGGCTTTATTACAATATCTGCCTGATTTGGCTCTGAAATATAGTGAAGAAATCAATCGAAAGATTTTGCAACTTTCAAAATTAATTTCGGCGCAAGATTTACAACTTTATTATCAAATTGCATGTAAAGGTCGTTCAGATATTCAACTTGCTGTTACACAAGAGCAAGGTTTCGAAATGATTGTTCTACGTTTGCTCGCATTTAGACCGATGCAATTAAACGAAGTGACAGTCACGACAACCTCTGCCACGCAAATTTTGATAAATGAAACTCAACAGTTCTCAGAAAATGTAAAAGTTGAGAGCCTACTTGCTGTTCAGTCAGAAGTGGTTAATGTTGAACCTGAACCTGAACCTGAACCTGAACCTGAACCTGAACCTGAACCTGAACCTGAACCTGAACCTGAACCTGAACCTGAACCTGCTGAGGTTAGTGGTGTCATGGTATTTGATGCTGCTGAGGGTCAGTTGATAGGGTTAGAAACAACATCGCCTTTAGAAAAACCTGTATCAAATTCAGGCTTAAGTGAAGCTGAAGATTTTCTTGTATTTCCAGTATCACCAGATGAAGCAGCACAAGATTCTTCAGTTTCAGATTTGGATATAAATACTCAAATAACTCATGATTTAGAATTGTTTGAAAATACACCGGTTGTTGAAGATGTTGAGCCTTACAACACAGTAATTGCCACAACAAAGCAGTCCCATGAAAATGAGCCAATATCTAATTTATCTCCTCAAGACATTTTAAAACTTAAAGAACAATCTCTAGAGGGAGAATGGAATTTAGAAAAGTGGGAATATTGGTTTAGAAATAGTGAATTGTCACCTGCTGTTCAAGAACTCGCACAGCATGGATTAATGACTGGTGAGATTAATGGCAAGTCTGTATTTCATATTCCTCAAGAATACGAGGGAATGCTAACTCAGCTTCAACATGCATTAGAAGATGCTTTGAAATCGCAATGGATCAATACGCTATTTTCTGTGCAATATAGGAAGATGGATTCCGTGACGCCTTTCGTTATGCAAGCAACACGGAAACAAAAAGCATTTGATCGGGCCGTGGAACTACTCAATCAAGAGCCTACAATTAAAAGTTTGATAGAAACTTTTGATGCAGAGTTAGCCAATGTTCAGCTCAAGCCCTAATTCAGAAAGTAATAACTAAAGTAAAAATCGCTTTAGTTATTAACTAATAAGTTGATATTGTTCAAGTACGTTTCTCATTTCTACTGAAATAGCCGTACTTTTTCTGCTTTTACGGTCAACGAATACATGCACAAAATGTCCTTGGGCTGCTGCTTCATCCTGATTTTGTTTAAAAATTGCAAGTTCATATCTGAGCGATGAATTACCGATTTTGCCAATCGCAACACCGACTTCGATAATTTCTGGGAAAGAAAGTTCCTGTTGAAAGCTACAGGCTGAATCCACCACTAAACCTATGATTTCACTGTTATGGATATCGAAACCTGTTTTTTGAATCAGTAATGAATTCGCAGCGGTGTCAAAATAACTGTAATAAGTCACGTTATTGACGTGTCCATAAATATCATTGTCCGCCCAACGGGTTTGTATTGGGAAAAAGAACTTGAATTGGTCACGTCGTTTTAAAGTCGGTTTGCTCATGCATAGATCGCCTGATAAATATTGAGTGCATCTTGTTCAGTCATCTCTCTTGGATTGTTCTGTAAGAGTCTTGTTTGAAGCATCGCATCCTTGGCAAGTTGTGGAAGTTTAGCTTCTGGAATGTTCAATTCATTAAGTTTTAAGGTTAAACCGCTTTGGTCAAGATGGTTTTGCATATGATCGATAAATAGATCACATAGGCCATCCGTACAACCTGTACTGCGAGGGTCGAGCAATTGCATTAATTCAGCATAGTGTTGCTTCGCATTAGGTGCATTGAATTTAAGTACTTCAACTAAAACTAAAGCATTTGTATGCCCGTGTGATAAATGAAAATGTCCACCCAATGGGTAGGCAAGTGCATGAACTGCACCGACTGGTGCGTTTGCAAATGCTTGTCCCGCAAGCATTGAGCCAACCAACATGTTTTGGCGTGCTTCCATATCTGAACCATTTTTTAGGACTTTGGCTAAATTTTGATTGAGGAGTTTTAATGCGTTCTTTGCCAGCATATCTGCGTAGAAATTTTTTTTAATATTTGATGTATATGCCTCTATTGCATGCACCATTGCATCAATACCTGTTGCTGCTGTGATGTGTGCAGGTAGACCTTGAGTGAATGTTGCATCCAGAATAGCAACATCTGCGTATAGGATTGGGGAAACAACGCCCATTTTTGTGGTAGCGCCAGTGGTCACAATAGAAATAGGTGTGACTTCAGAGCCTGTTCCAGCAGTGGTAGGTACAAGAATAAGTGCTAAACGTGGTGATTTTGCTTGGTTGATACCATATATCTCACCTAAATTTTGTTGTTGATTCGGATGTGCAAGTAAAGCGATGATTTTTGCAACATCCATGGAGCTACCACCACCGAATCCGATCACAACATCTACTTTTTCTTGTCGCGCAAAATCCACAGCTTCTAACACGATATGTTCAGGGGGATCTGCTTGAATATCTGAATAGATGACAAAGTCCAGACCAAGTTGATCTAAGATGGTTAATATCGGTAAATGAAGTTTATGTTGCAACATGCCAGCATCAGTAACCAATAAAACTTTATGGTACTGATGTTGAGATAGAACATTTTTTAGCTCTTGTATTGAACCTAGCCCTGCAATGATGTTTGGGACAGTTTGAAATTGGAAATGGTTCATACATATATCCTTATTTTTTCATAATAAATACAACATTTTTATATGTGGTGGCTATAGGTTTCAGGACTTAAATAAATTAACATAAGACGCTTGTTAAAGTGTACCAATGAGGTGATTATGCCATCCAAAACGCCATATAAGGTGTTGTGTGTCTGTTTAGGAAATATTTGCCGTTCTCCAACAGCAGAAGCGATTCTCAGACATTATTGTGATGTGCATGGTTTAGATGTGATTGTCGATTCTGCTGGAACTAGCAATTACCATCCAAATAAAGCTCCAGATTTACGCAGCCAACAGCATGCAAGTAAACGCGGTTACGATCTATCGACTATACGTGCTAGACAAATTACATTGAATGATTTTCTTGATTTCGATTTGATCTTGGCAATGGATCATGAGAATTTCAAAGATGTGCAACACTTGAAGACTCAGGCAATTTATCAGTTTGGTTCCAATCAAGTACGTTCAAAAATTGCATTAATGAGTGAGCATGATCCTCAATTTACGCGGCAAGCCATACCTGATCCTTATTATGGGGGAGCGGAAGGCTTTGATCGCGTACTTAATCAGTGCGAATCAAGTAGTTTGGCTTGGGTCAACATTTTAAAAAATCAAATCAGTGCAGGGTAATAGGATTCAACACAATATGCATATACAAGAGCACATTCAGCTTAAATCATTGAATACCCTGAACTTAGATTCTACAGCATCACACTATGTGCAAATCAATCATGCCAACGAAGTCGTTGAAGCTTTAGATTTTGCTAAACAGAATAATCTCAATGTTTTAGTGTTATCTGGAGGGAGCAATATGTTGTTGCCTCAGTATATTCAAGCTCTTGTACTGCACTTAAATATTCAAGGTGTTGAGGTTGTTCGCGAAGATAATCACACAGTTACTGTAAATGTTGGTGCAGGGCAGTCTTGGCATGATTTCGTTTTATATACAACAAAGCAGCAATGGTTTGGTTTACAAAATCTTGCGTTAATTCCTGGGTTAGTTGGGGCCTCACCTGTACAAAATATTGGTGCTTATGGTGTTGAAGTTGGTGAATTTATTGAGTCTGTTCAAGTCTATGATCGTGAGTTAGGGCAATTTACCTCTATTTCCTCTGAGGATTGTAAATTCGCATATCGACATAGTATTTTTAAAGATTTTCCGAATCGTTATATTATCGTTGCTGTCACCTTTAAGCTATTGAAACAAGCTGATTTAAAACTGAATTATGGTGATCTAAAACAAGCTGTTGGTGATGAGCAAAGCGCTGAAAACTTACAAAAGCAAGTTATCTTGATTCGACAAAGTAAGTTGCCTGATCCTAAAGAGTATCCAAATGTGGGGAGTTTTTTTAAGAATCCTGTTCTCAGTCAAATGAGCTTTGACAAAATTGCACAACAATTTCCAAACATTCCTCATTATCCACAAGCAAATGGTAGTGTTAAAGTTGCCGCTGGATGGTTGATCGATCAAACAGGTTGGAAAGGTAAACAATTAGGTTCTGTTGGAATGTTTCACAAACAAGCCTTAGTTTTAGTCAATTATGCTGATGCAACTTTGACTGATGTAAAAAATGCATATAAAGCCGTGCAACATGACGTAAAGCAAAAATTCAGTATAAGTTTAGAACCTGAACCAGTGCTGTATGACGAGCAAGGTTTGATCCAACCACACGGTGAATGAGGAGAATATGGCGAAAGTACATTGGATGGTGAGTTTAGTACGAGTATTTACAATACTTTTTGTACTATTAGGCTGTTTTGTACTTTTTTTATATTCACCATTTTATTCTCAGTTAATTGTCAAAGGATTAAATTACTTTGTTCCTGTAGAAGTTAATCAAGTTGCAGCACAAAGCCAAAAATCTGCTGCGTTGAGTGAGCATGAAACTTTAGAGCCTGGTTCAGATCTATGGATTGCAAGACAAGCTTATTTAAAGCTTATGGAAAAGACCTTTCAATCAGAAAAACCTGAGGATTTGGGTCTAATTCAAGCGCGTTATAAAGTGTTGCAACAGTTAATATTAGAAGAGCAAGAAAAAGAAAATGCTGAAGAACCCAAGCAGGAAATTCCTCTGTTAGCTCAGGCAGTATCATCGGTTCAAGAACAAGAAAATTCTGCAAGCGCAGCAAGTACACCTTTCGATTTTTTGCAATCGGATACAGCCAATACCAAAATACAAATGGAAAAGTATTTAGACTTTTTACAAAGCTATCCTATTGATTTATCTGCTTCTGAGGATTCAGCTGAGCAAACAAATACAGATTTGCTCGAGTTGAAAAAAAATAAAGTTGAGACTAAGACTTCAAGAAATAGCTCTGAGCCTTATGCGATTGTTGTATTGGGGGGTGGATTGACACTAGGCGCAAATGGCAAAGATATTGTGGTAAATAATTACACTCGTTTGCGCTTGGAAAAGACATTAGAAATAGAGAGAAAATATGATTTGCCGATTGTGCTGAGTGGTGTTGAAGCACCGTATATGCAAGCTTGGTTAAATGAACGAGGCATTGAAGCAAAATTACTTGAAAAAAGAAGTATGAATACCTGCGAAAACTCTCGGTTTAGTTCTTTGTTATTACAAAAAAAAGGCGGGGCACCAACGGTACTTTTGATCACGGATGAATACCACATGCCTCGCACACGTCGTTTATTTGCATTAAATGGTATTGAGACTGTTCCAGTGATTGCGCCTATGCCGACGCAATTAACGAAATGGCGTCCTAGTGAGCAAAATTATGATCATAGTCGACGAGCAAACTATGAGATGTTAGCTACAATTCGTGATATGTTGTTTGGCTCTAGTGATTGTCGGGAGATACCATAATGTCAAATATTCCATTTCTAAATCCCACGATCTTAAAGCAACTTGATTTACCTATTCCAAATCGAGAAACCACCCCTCAAGTTCTTGAACCACTAGATTTGACAGTAAGTTTTGAACCAACTAAGCCATTACAAGCATATCGTAAGCTGTATGGTTTGCATTTGTTGGAATGTGAGCATTGGCAAGGTTATGTAGAAATGCCATTGTTTCGTTTACATGTACAGGTCTTTCAACCCAAAATAGAAAAAATTCAGGGTACTGTGTGTTTATTACATGGTTATCTAGAACATAGTGGCATTTACCAACCGATTATCAAAGAAATCTTGGATCAAGGGTTTAGTGTAATTACCTATGATCTTCCTGGTCACGGTTTAAGTAATGGTTCACCTGCTAGTATTCAGAACTTTGATCATTACCAACAGGTTCTTAATGCTGTTTATGATGCAGTTCATCATGCAAAACAATTGCCACGTCCGTGGTTGGGAATCGGGCAAAGTACTGGCGGTGCAATATGGATGCATCATCTATTAGAATTTGCCGAGCGACGTGAAGATCCAATAGTTGATCGTGTATTGTTATTATCACCATTAATACGTCCAGCGAAAACGGCTTGGTGGCATAACTCTGTTGGGTTAGGGATTATACGCCGTATAAAAAGCCAAGTCCCTCGACACTTTCGTCGCAATAATCATAATCCTGAATTTTTGCGATTTGTGCGTTTAAAAGATCCATTGCAACCAAGAATGATGGGAATGGATTGGATTCTTGCGATGTCGAAATGGATGTTGGAAATGGAACAACGTCCAGCTTGTCGTATTCCTGTTTGGCTAGCACAGGGTGCGCTCGATCAAACTGTAGATTGGCGCTATAACATTGAATATATACGTCGTAAATTTAGACTACAAACCTTGTTGATGCTAGAAGAAGGTTCACATCAATTAATCAATGAACGTGCAGATATTCGTGCTGCATTAACAGGTTTAATTCCAGCTTTTTTACATGCTAAGCCAAATCATTATTATTACTAATATTTCTTTTTTACCAATGATTTAGATGATACAATTTTTAACAATATAAAAAATATGAAAATTTAAATCATAGGGGTATGCATGATAAGGGGTGCATCTTGGAGCTTCTTTAGCTCTATTCTTTTATGTTTTTCTACGTCTGTTTTTGCTCAAGATCTATACAAGTGTGTTTCTCCACAGGGCACAACTTATCAAAGTCATCCTTGTGCTGCGAAAACTACTCAAAAAACGGCGTGTATGGGCTCGATTTCAAATGGCTTTGAGCATGATTGCAGGAAGAGTGAGCTTCAGCGGCAACGCACAACTGAGAATGAAAGAAATGCCTACACTCAAGATTCTGCACTAAATAAAACTAAGGTAGCTATAGATCAGTCTTCTGAGTTTCAACGAGGCATTGTGCAATTTCCTGAATGTAAACAGCGAATAGATACCTTACAACGCTTAGCGCGTTATGCTGGTAGACAGATGCAGATCATCGAGAATAGTCGGCAGATGTATGCAGCAAGAATATGTACGGCTGAAGGTAGTATCTATATGAGTTGTAATGCAATCACAAACACATTACTCACCCAAAAAAGTTCAACGTGTCCATTCAAGCGAACTTAAATATTTAGCAACAAATTTTTTGATACTAAGAATATGGGGATATGCAATGAAAGTTGTTTTTATTGTTATAGGGTTTATTTTTATAATTTTTTTTATGCTTAATCGTTGCTCTCATCAGGAGCTACCTGCAAATACTCAAGATGCAAATAATCCAATTGCGCAACGACAGAATATTCTAGACCAAATCGTTTTGTTGCAACCACTCAAACAATATGCCAGCAAAGATTATGAATCTATACAGCAAACGGCAAATGGTGTCGTAAATGTAAATGAGATTGAAGCAAGCGTGAGCAGTACATTGTGGTGGAAGCTTAGAGAAATAATAGAGAAAAAAGCAGATGATGAGGGGCAACGTTTATGGGCGAATGCTTATCTTCAACAACTGTATGATGCCAAACGGAAAGGCGATTGTTTCCCAATTTCATTCCCTTTATATAGTAAAACTTCACCGCAACAACGCAGAGCTTTATTAAGTCAGAACACTCAGCAGCAGTCTAGGGAAGCATTAACTTATATATTGACTCATAATGGAAAGCGTTCGGTTGTTGATCGTATGCAAGCGCCAGAGGCATGGTCTCAGGTTGCTGATAAACTTAGACAAGACTATGGTGCTGAAGCAGATTTAATCAATTCAGGTGAAACTGCTGAGGATAAGAATAAACAATGTGAAGTTGTGGTGAGGACTTTTGAATACATTCTTTCACTACCGCAAGAACAACAAGGTCCTGTGATACGCTGGTTTTTAGATAAGCATATTTCTGTAGGCATTTTTTAATAAGATTGTAGATAAAAATGATTAAAAATTTATTTCTTAAACAGACAAGTTTAAAGTTTCTAGCTGTTGTATTTATTCTTGTAGGATTGGTGGCATGTGGTAAAACAACGCATGAACCAAAGGTGGGGGAATATGGTGAAGCATTGGTTAATTCAGTGCGTCTGACATCTAGTGAACTAGAGCAGCTAAATCAAGCTGTTATTAATAAACCCAAAGATACGTTTGATCGTCCAAGTGTTGCTATTGGTTTTCTTGGGGAATCGAATAAGAATCCTTATCGGTTTGTGATAGTTGCTAACGGTATTGCACCAAATGAAGGTGAGGTCAATTTAAAGTGGATAGGAGGAGTCCAGAGTGAAACTTCTAATGGATATCAACCGCAAATCTTTCAATCAGATGATAAACATAAGTATGAGATGAATGAACCTGTACTGTTAATTGCCAGTTCAGATCCATTTTCCATCAGTGAACAGAGTAATGGTGTTCACTACGATGTTCATGCTGAATTGATGGAGGCATCGAATATTCAGTTTCAATCTGTAGAAGTTCAAATTTGGCAGGGTAAGGGTAGTCTTTATAGTTGGACGTATTATTTAAAATTCCTTGTGATTTTGATGATTCCAATTTTTGCCATATATCGATTAGTTAGCCGCTAAACCATATTTTTTAAACTTGGGCCACTCAAAGAGTGGCTCAATTTCGTTAGAAACTTTTTGCATTAGCCAATTTCCACATACGATAATAGAAATTCTCATCATCGTTTAAATCAGCTTGTAGTAATTCATTTTCTTTTAAGAAGAAATGAATCTGTGCATAATTTTTGATTTCACGATCATTCATACGCTGAGCGAGATGATGTGCTTTGATATCTGATGGATGTTTGAGTCCTGCCGCAGCGATCATTTCTGATAATGCATGCAATGTATTTTTGTGGAAGTTAAACACTCGTTCAGCTTTACTTGGAACATCAATTGCCTTCTGGCGATCTTTATCTTGCGTTGCAACTCCGACTGGACATTGGTTGGTATGGCAACTTTGAGCTTGAATACAACCAACAGCGAACATAAAACCGCGTGCAGAATTGACCCAGTCTGCACCTAAAGCAAATGTACTTGCAATGTCAAAAGCACTAATGATTTTTCCACTGGCACCAACTTTAACTTGGCTGCGTAGACCTGCGCCTACAAGAGTATTATGAACAAATCGCAATCCTTCTCTTAAGGGTGTGCCAATATAATCACTAAATTCAATCGGTGCTGCACCTGTTCCACCTTCTGAACCATCAACTACTATAAAATCAGGAACAATTTTAGTTTCCAACATGGCCTTAACAATACCCATGAACTGCCATGGTTGACCGATACAAAGTTTAAAACCGACAGGCTTACCACCTGATAAATCTCTTAACTTTTGTATGAAATGCATCATCTCAATAGGCGTATTAAAACTAGGATGCTTCGCAGGCGAGATACAATCATGTTCTCTTGAAACTCCACGTATTTGTGCAATTTCTTCTGTGATTTTATGCTTGGGTAATATACCACCATGCCCAGGCTTAGCACCTTGAGATAGTTTCAACTCGATCATTTTGATTTTAGGATTTTTAGCTTGTTGAGCAAATTTTTCAGGATCGAAAAGTCCTTCCGCTGTTCTACAACCGAAATAACCGCTAGCAATTTGCCAAACGATATCACCACCATGTTCTAGATGATAAGGGCTGAGACTGCCTTCACCTGTATCATGATAAAACTTACCCAATTTGGCACCTTTGTTTAAGGCTCTAATGGCATTTGCGCTTAAGCTACCAAAACTCATAGCGGAAATATTCATGATGGAAGCACTATATGGCTGTTTACATTGGTTATTTCCAATCAGTACACGAAATGTTTCTGTATCTGCAGGTGGGCACGGCGCAATCGAATGTACAATAAATCTATAGTTTGGCTCATATACATCGATAATTGAACCAAAGGGCTTATCAGCATTTTCATTTTTTGCACGTTGATAAACCAAACTTCGCTGCATACGAGAAAAAGGTAAGGCATCCTGATCCGCTTCTATAAAGTATTGGCGAATTTCAGGGCGGACATCTTCGAAAAAGAAACGAAAATGACCAATGATTGGGTAGTTTCTTAAAATGGCATGTTTTTTTTGAAGTAAATCATACAATCCAACCATACTTAACATGCTCGTAACCAACCATAAGCCATTTAATAAAGTGTCAGAAATGAAGTAGTAAATACTATGTGGCGTGTAGATTGTTTTAAACCACGTAATGCTAAGTGCAATAAATATGCAAAGAAACCAAATCGAATGTCTAGAGAAGAATGTATTGAGTAATTTATGTCTTATCGCTTGGGCTGGGCTAGCCATAAACAATCATGCCTTTTAATCATTTTTAATAATAGCACCATGCCAAGAACTGATTATGACCTCAAGTAATGAATTGTTAGATATGAGAATTGTTCTCTAGAATGTTTTAATATTCCATCAAATTTTACGCTTTGAAACTTCTTAAGGATGTTTTGATGTGAAAAAGTATCACCAGCTCGTAGCATTTTAAGTAGATCGAAATGATTTTAAATCATTTATTAGTACTGAAAAAAGCATAAAAATTACATATAACATAATTTAATTATGTATTGCATAAATTAAAGCTTTCTTGTAGCATTAATTCATCGTAGAAAACCAAAACAATTTTGTGTTGTTCTGGCTAGTTTTAGGAACGTGAAAAGAACATGGATGATTGAAAAGAATTCTATCTATCCAACTCTTTGATCGATAGTTCACATGATTTGTTAAAGGTAGTTATTGCAACCGAAAATTAACAAAACATGTTGTACAGTATTAAAAACGGATGAATTTATCTAAATAAGGGAAACTAGATGGACATTTTAGATAACCCATTAGAGCTATGTGGATTTGCTTTTATTGAGTTTGTTTCGACGGAAAATGGATTAGATCAAATCTTTGAAACAATAGGCTTTTCCAAAGTCGCAAAGCATAAATCTAAAAAAGTTTATTTATGGCGCCAAGGTAATATCAATATTATTTTGAATTATCAGCCTGAATCTTATGCTTCATTCTTTTATAAAGAGCATGGACCATCAGCATGTGCGATGGGTTTCAGAACTCGTGATGCAGCCAAAGCTTTCAAGAAAGCAATCGAACTTGGTGCAGAACCGATGTATTCACAAGCAGGTCCAATGGAACTCAATATTCCTGCGATTAAAGGAATTGGTGGTATGCCAATCTTCCTTGTAGATCGTGATATTTACGAAAACGATTTTGTATTCTTTGATGATGTTGAGAAAAATCCAAAGGGTGCAGGTCTCAATGAAATCGACCATTTAACTCATAATGTTTACAAAGGACGTATGGAGTATTGGGCGAATTTCTATGAAAAGATTTTCAACTTCCAAGAGATTCGTTATTTCGATATTAAAGGCGAATACACAGGTCTTACTTCTAAAGCATTGACAGCACCAGATGGTATGATTCGTATCCCTTTAAATGAAGATTCAGATAAAGGAAATGGTCAAATCGCTGAATTCCTCGCTGATTTTAATGGTGAAGGTATTCAACACATCGCATTTATTACAGATGATTTACTTTCTACGTGGGATAAGTTGAAAGGGCTTGGTCTTGAGTTCATGACTCCTCCACCTGAAACGTATTACGAGATGTTGAAAGAGCGTTTACCAGAGCATGGTGAGCCAACTGAAGAGTTGAAAAAGCGTGGTATTTTGCTCGATGGCAACACCAAAGACGGTCAGAAGAAACTACTTCTTCAGATTTTCTCGCAAAATATGCTTGGGCCAGTGTTCTTTGAATTTATTCAACGTAAAGATGATGATGGCTTTGGTGAGGGTAACTTCAAGGCTTTATTTGAATCGATTGAACGTGATCAAATTCGCCGTGGTGTATTAGAAGCGAAGTAATTTGCTGCTATGAACAAAAAAGCCAAGAATCAAATTCTTGGCTTTTTTTACTATCTAGTTTGAATGAATTGATTAATTGCTGCGACTTCATTCTTAAACAGTTCAAGTTTTTCACTGCCTTCGTGTAGCGGTAGAAACATTTCACTGTCTAGTGCCACAATACAAAATTCCATCGCTCGTTGAGCATTGAAAATAGGTAAGCCAACGGCATTGATCCCAACAAGTAAATCTCCTTGAGCGATCGCCATTCCATGATGCAAAATCTTGTCTTTCAAAACTAAAAAATCATTCCATGTTTGTGGTTTGATTGCATAGTGGTTCAGTGCAGCTTTAGTCCATTCTGCATCCATTAATGGTTTCACCACAGCTTCAGGTAAATAAGAAGCAAAAACTCGACCCGCTGCCGAATTGACTAATGGCATGATTGAACCGACTTTGGTTACGATTGAAATGGGATGGTTAGATTCAATTGACTGTACAACCAGTGGCCCCTGAGGCGACCATTTACTGATTTGGATACCACAACCAATTTTACTTTGAAGGTTATAGATCAAGTGCTGAACTAATTGCAAAACATCAGTATGTTGAATGCAACTCAAACCTAAACGCCATGCTTGATCGCCTAGAGCGTATTGACCATCTTCAAGCTGTTTCGCATAATTCATACGAATTAAGCTTACTAAATAGCGGTGAACTTTAGCAGGATGCATATCAAGCTTAGTTGATAAATCCTTTAAAATAATCGGTTTATTATGTTCTAACAGCGCGTTTAATACGGATAAACCGACTTCAAGCGATTGAACCCCACCAGATAATTTTTCTTCAATCATCCAACAACCCTTCATTTAAATTTTATCTAGCAGTAATGGTCAAATCTGTATAAATACATCAGAATTTCGATTAAATAATGCCTGAGCATGATGCAAAATTGAAATCATCTTTTTAAATGACTCAAATTAAAGAATTGTATAAGCATACAGTGGTTTGAGCGTAGATCATATTTGATTTTCAAGATGATAGCATGACATTAAATGAATTAAATTTACTCATTTTATGCATTAAAAATCGGCATTGAGCACTTCTCTCAATACCGATTAGATGTCTATTTAGGTCATTCAGAGTTTGATCAGAATATACCTATCAAATTTTTATGCGCCTAATTCTTCCTCATGTAAGAAATGTGTATGGTGTGGCGCACGTTTGGTACGACTCCATTCCTCAAGCATCTCGACTTTCATTTCTTCTGTGATACGGGCAATTTTTGCATCGGCGTGTACATCGTTATAAGTTAACTCTAAACGATGTCCGTTTGGATCAAAGAAATAAATCGAATGGAAAATACCATGATTCGTTACACCTAAAACTTTGACACCATTTGCTTCTAAGTGCTCTTTAGCACGTAATAAAGTTGCTTGGTCTTCAACTTCGAATGCGATATGTTGAACCCATTGTGGCGTGTTTTCATCACGTCCCATTTCAGGTTGAGTAGGCAATTCAAAAAATGCTAATACATTGCCTTGTCCTGCATCCAAAAATAAATGCATATAAGGATCAAAAGCTTTAGTCGAAGGGACGTGGTCTTCTGCGAATGCTAGGATGAAGTCCATATTGAGCATCTGTTTATACCAATCCACGGTTTCTTTTGCGTCTTTACAACGATAAGCAACGTGATGAATTTTTTTAATTTGGAATGTCATCATTAAACTCCTTTTATCCTTATTCCCAATCTGCTTGTTGTTCTGGCGCAGCATGAAGAAAAGCTGGTAGTGTCAGGCAATATTGATAAATTGATTCGATTTTTGGAAATGCCGTAAGATCAACTTTAAAACGCTTGGCATTGTAAACTTGTGGTATTAAGCAGCAATCTGCAAAGCTAGGACGCTCACCAAAGCAGAACTTTCCATTGGAAGCTTGCAACTGTGCTTCGAGACTATGGAAGCCTTCTAAAATCCAGTGCTTATACCAATGACTTTTTTGTTCATCGTTTAAATCAAGCTCATTTTGTAAATATTTCAAAACCCTTAAGTTATTTAATGGGTGAATATCCGATGCAATGGCTTGTGAAAAAGCACGAACTTTTGCGCGTTTAATTAAGTTTTTTGGAAGTAAGCTAGTATCTGGATAGCGCTCTTCCAAATATTCCAAAATACTCAAAGATTGTAAAAATGCTTGGTCTTCGTCTACAAGTGTAGGTACAAGACAGCTTGGATTTAAAGCTTGATATTCAGTACTGCGTTGTTCATTTTTAACTAAATGAATTGCTTCAGTCTCGTAGCTCAAACCTTTTAGATTCAATGCAATACGGACTCTGAACGCTGCTGAACTACGAAAATAACTATACAGTTTCATACTGTTCAACCTCATGCTCAGCGAACGCAAATGTATGTGCGGCTAATATCGTATTCTCAACATGACCAAAACCAACACGAATGCCATCTTTCTCACAGTAACCTTTCATGATGACGCGATCACCATCTTCAAGGAATCCGCGTTTTTCTCCGTTTGAAAGCGTTAGAGGTTTAGTTGTATTCCATGTTAATTCGAGCAAACTGCCATATGAATTCTCAGTCGGTCCTGAGATTGTGCCAGAACCCATCAAATCACCAACTTGAACATTACACCCTGCAATAGTGTGATGTGTCAGTTGTTGAGCCATCGACCAATACATGTATTTAAAGTTAGTCTCACAAATGAGGTCTGTTTCTTTTGAGCGGGGACTTTGAACTTCTACACTGAGTTTGATGTCAAAACTATTTGCAACATTCTCTTGTAAATAGCAAAGCGGTTTTGGCTCTTGAACAGGTCCTTTGACTTTAAACGGTTCAAGTGCTTCCATCGTCACAACCCATGGTGAAATCGCACTCGCAAAGGTTTTTGCGTTAAAAGGTCCTAACGGTACATACTCCCATTGTTGGATATCTCGTGCAGACCAGTCGTTGAGTAAAACCATACCAAAGATATGATCCCAAGCATTTTCGATTGCAATCGGTTGACCGAGCTGTGTAGGTTTTCCGACGATAAATGCCGTTTCTAATTCGAAATCAAGTTTACGAGTCGCAGAAAAAATAGGGCGTTCGTCATTAGGTAACTTGATTTGTCCTGAAGGGCGAACGATATCCGTACCACTCACAATCACTGAGCTTGCACGGCCATTGTAACCGACTGGAAGCTCGCTCCAATTAGGTAGTAGTGCATTTTTAGGATCACGGAACATGGTACCTACATTGGTTGCATGTTCTTTAGATGAGTAGAAATCTGTATAACCTGGTACATGAATAGGTAAATGTAAAATAACGTTATCTTGTTTGATTAAGACACGTTCTTTAAGTTCAGCATTATCTCGTAATAATGGATTCGCAGCAGATAAAAGAGCTTGTAAAGCTTTACGTACGGATTGCCACGAACTTTTACCTGATTCGATAAACTTATTCAAAGTTGGTTGATTAAAATAATTTTCTTTTCCATTAATTTCTAATAACCCTTGTTCAGCAAGCTCTGCCAAATCAAGTACCCAATCACCGATTGCTACACCGACATGCTTTTCACCCTCAGGTGTTTTACTAAAAATACCGTAAGGTAAATTATGAATTGTGAAATCTGATTGAGGGTCAATTTCAATAAATGAAGTAAGTTTTTGAGCCATCATCTACTTTCCTTGTCTTTAATTTTGCTATGTCGTAGCTAAAAAAATGCATTTGAGTTTGATTAATATTATTAAAAACATAGATATAGAAGTGTTTTTAATGAATTTTGAGTCTTAATCAAACTACTAAAGTTTGCTGAATATCTTCCATCATACTTAAAAATTATAATTACGCAATACATAATTTAATTACTTATTTCATAATTATTGTTATTTCTTTGATTTTCTGCTTAGATGCGCACTTACGAGAAAAGTAGATTAAATATTTTTCGATTTCATATAGGCAATAGTGATTAATTTATGATATACGTAATTTAATACAAGAAAATTACGTGACAAGGATGAGAATAATCATATGTCAAAACTTGAGCAAGGAAACCTGAAACACGGTTTAAGCAATCGGCATATCCAACTTATTGCACTTGGTGGTGCAATTGGTACAGGATTGTTTCTTGGGATCTCACAATCAATCAAGCTAGCAGGACCATCAGTCATCCTGGGGTATGCAATTGCTGGATTTATTGCTTTTTTGATGATGCGACAATTAGGTGAAATGGTTGTACAAGAACCTGTAAGTGGTTCATTCAGTCATTTTGCTTATAAGTACTGGGGTTCATTTGCTGGCTTTATGTCGGGATGGAACTATTGGGTACTCAATATTTTAGTTTGTATGGCTGAATTAAGTGCGATTGGACTTTATATCCAATATTGGTGGCCAGAAATTCCGACATGGGCATCCGCACTGGTGTTTTTCCTTTTAATTAACGGTATCAATTTATTGCATGTTAAGCTTTTTGGTGAAATGGAGTTCTGGTTCTCTATCGTCAAAATTCTAGCTATTTTAGCAATGATTGGCTTTGGATCTTATTTGTTAGCCACAGGTACAGCAGGACCTCAAGCTGGCATTAGTAACCTTTGGGCTCTGGGTGGATTTTTCCCATTTGGCGTTGAAGGTTTAGTAATGGCAATGGCTGTGATTATCTTCGCATTCGGTGGAATTGAATTGTTCGGTATCACAGCTGCTGAAGCTCGTGATCCAGATAAAACATTGCCAAAAGCGGTGAATCAAATTATCTATCGAATTCTGATTTTCTATATTGCGACGCTTTTTGTACTTTTTGCATTATTCCCTTGGAACCAAATGGCAGAAGGCGGTAGCCCATTCGTCATGGTATTTGCGTCATTGGATAGTCAAGGCGTAGCTACGATGCTCAATTTCGTTATTTTGACTGCAGCAGTGTCTGTTTATAACGGTACAAGCTATTGCAGCAGCCGTATGTTATTGGGTTTGGCTCAGCAAGGTAATGCACCGAAGTTCTTAAAGAAAATCAATAAAAATGGTATTCCAACAAACGCCGTATTGGTTTCAGCATTCGTAACAGTATTATGCGTGATCTTGAATTATATTTTCCCTGAAAAAGCATTTGGTTTATTGATGATGCTTGTGGTTGCAGCGATTGTGATCAACTGGATTGTTATTTCATGGACACATTTAAAATTCCGTAAAGCTATGCTGGCGCAAGGTGAAACAACTAAATTCCCAAGTATTGCATATCCATTCAGTAACTATTTGTGCATCGTATTTATGTTGGGTATCTTGGTGGTCATGTCACTGACAGCAGATATGCGTATCGCAGTGATGATGATACCTGCATGGATTTTATGTCTAATGCTTGCGTATGCAGTGAAGTTGCGTAAATTGCGCAATGCTGAACCAAATGTGGTTTTGAATCCAGATGTTTAAATAGTACGTTTCATAATGAATTAAAAAAGGACTGAATGAATTTTCGGTCCTTTTTTTATTTGTATATTTTCCAGTTAGAGTTGTTACATCTATTAAGCAGAAATACGTTAAAATTTGAGCCTTATAAAATGAACATGCTAGTTGTTCATTTCAATCGTTAAATAGCAAAAGGCATTTGCATTGTTCCAGTCTTTAAACATTCAAACCCGACTGGGTGGTTTCTATCTGTTTTACTATTCGATAGTTGGAACATTCATGCCGTATTGGAACTTGTATTTACAAGACCAAGGCTTTAATTATCAAGAAATTGGGATTTTGTCTTCTATCGCAATTATTACGCGTTTTTTTGCGCCATTAATCTGGGGATGGATCGCTGATAAGTCTGGTAAGCGAATGCTATTGGTTCGCATTGCAACTTGGATGGAAGCTTGTATTTGGTTTGCAATTTTTGTGATTCCAAACAGTTTTCAATCCGTTGCTTTGCTGATGCTGATCTTTAGTTTTTTTCAAAATGCGATCTTGGCTCAATTTGAGGGTGTCACTTTATTTTGGTTGGGTGAAAAAAGAGCGGAACTATATGGAAAAGTAAGGAAGTGGGGCTCTGTCGGTTTTATTGTAGGTGTTTTTGTGATTGGTGCGTTGTTGGAAATTATTCCAATTTCTATGTTGCCGATTTTGCTTTTAACTGTTTCATTTCTTGCATTTTTATGGTCTTTTAGTATTAAAGAGCCTATACATGCGCCGAGCTCACAAAGGAAATTAGAGTCACTCATTCCTGTATTAAAAAAGCCGACCGTTGCAGCGTTTTTTACGATTGAGTTTATCTTACTGTTTTCTCAGGCACCTTTTTATAGCTTTTACAGTAATTTCTTAAAAGAAATAGGATTTAGCACGACTCAAATTGGCAGTTTATGGGCAGCAGGTGTGATCGCTGAGATTGTGATGTTTGCTGTAGCGCAAAAGTTGTTCTTCACACGGTTTTCATGGCGTTCATTAGTGGCAGTGTGTCTAATTTTGACCAGTTTGCGCTGGTTTTTGGTTGGTGTTCTTACAACCAATTATTTCGGGCAGTTTCTAGCTCAATGTCTTCATGCATTTAGTTTTGGTTTATTCCATTTAATTGCAATGAAAGTGATTTTCCAAAACTTTTCACCTGAGCAACAAGGTCGCGGGCAGGCACTATACAGTACGATGTGGGGACTTGGAGTAGCTTCAGGAAGTTTACTGGCAGGGCATTATTGGCAACAATTAACTGGCGCAACAATTTTTTTATATGCAAGTGTAGTCGTGTTATTCGGATTATTGCTGATCTATTGGCTGCCGAATCGGGTGGAAACAGCAGCCAAAAGTTAATTTAAATTTTAATATTTTGATACTGAGGCATCCAAGGCTGTGCTTGTTCTAATTGTGCTGCCAGCTGCAGTAATTGATCTTCACGTCCGAAAGGCGCAATAAATTGACTTCCTAAAGGCAAACCATTTTTATTCCAATATAGCGGCACGGACATAGCAGGTAAGCCCGTGACATTTGCTAATTGAGTAAATGGAACCCAGCTCAAATTATCCTGAACCATTTTATCGACGAGTTTTCCTTGTGCTAAATAATGTGCTTTTCCGACTTTGAGCAAAGCTTTTAAAATCGGCTTCTGCCAAGCAGGAGTAACAATTTCTCCATTTTTAGGAGCAACAGATGCTGTTGAGGGGGTTAGATACAGATCATATTGCTCAAAGAACAAGTTCATCTGTGTACTGTAGCTTCCCCAATTATTTAAAGTATGAATATATTCGGTTGCACTCGTTTTTGCTCCAAACGCTGCTAAAGCCACCGAATCAAGTTCGAAATCATCATCGGTGGTATCCGACATTAATTTGATCTGTGCTTGCATGTATGAGAATTGACTGAACCATGTAGTAATAAAATCTTTTGCGAGTTCAAGTCCATTAATTTGTGGTCGATCTTCAACAACAATATGCCCAAGTGATTCTAATAGTTTTGCTGTATGTTCAACGGCTTGAATCGCATCTTTCGATACCTTGGTTCCGATTGGGGATTGGGTATTAAAAGCAATTCTTAATTTCTTAGGAGCTTGTTGAATAATATCTATATATTTTTGTTCAGGTGATTGAATCCTAAACAGAGAGCTTTGTTCTGGCCCATGTACAGCATCAAGCATTGCTGCGCTATCTCGGACTGATTTAGACAAAACATGCTGCATTGCAGCACCATGCATCGCTTCACTGTATTGAGGTCCCCAAGGAGTTCGTCCTCGGCTCGGTTTTAATCCAAATAGTCCACAATAGGATGCAGGAATGCGAATAGATCCACCACCATCACCAGCACCAGCAATAGGAACAATTCCTGCTGCTACAGCAGAAGCAGACCCTCCCGATGAGCCGCCGCTATTATGTTTTAAGTTCCATGGATTTCGGCATGCACCCCAAGCTTCAGGTTCAGTAATTCCTTTGATTCCGAACTCTGGGGTATTCGTGCGACCAAAAGTGATAATCCCCGCATTTTCCCAACGATTGATAATTTCTGCATTAAAGTCAGGCGTATAGTTGAACTTCTTTAGTGAATTGCTTCCATATGACGTTGGAACACCTTGGTATTCTTGAAATAAGTCTTTAACTAAAAAGGGAACACCAGCAAACGCCCCGTGACGCTCTTGCTGAGCGCGTTGTTTGGCTTGTTCATACATTGGAATGATAATGGCATTAAGTTTAGGATTTACCTTTTCATTACGCTCTAATGCAATCTTCAAAAGTTCAGAAGCATGGATCTCTTTATTTTTGACTAATGCGGCTAGTCCGAGACCATCATATTGTACATATTCAGAAAAATTCATGGCTTTTATCCCTAAAGCTAACTCTTTATAAAGTAAACAATATCTATTTTTTAAATATCTAGAATACCCGAAATAAATCGGATAACAATCAAATAAAATCCATATAAAAAATATTGTGTTTATATGGTTATGATTGGGTGATTTTAAATAAAAATATGCTAAGTTAAGCCTATGCGACGTTAAGATGACGACTTTATTAAATCTATGAAAAATATTTATATTATTGGATTATTATGGGCTTGCTCGACATGGACTATGGCGGATACAGTCGTAACTGATAAAGCAACAACGGTACAACAAGCTGCAAAAGCAAATGCAATCCGTGTAACTACTCGTCCTGAAATTATGGGGTTGTGGGGAATGGAAATTCCAAATAATAAGAAGTGTACCGAATACTACAATTTTCGAGGAATGAGCGATGTTGTGATTAAAAGTGGTAATGAGTGGTCATATGGCTTATATGATTATCAACCTTCAGAAGATCACAAAGAACGATTACCAGCTTTAATTTTGCAAATCAAATATGACAATAACGAAACTGATTGCTCAGGACAAAAACAGGATCAGACAGGTGAGGTTTCTCAATACTTCGTGAAATGGTCAAACGAACATACGATTGATTTCTGTGCTAATGAGAAAGGTGAGAAGTGTTTTGCGACCTTGCGTCGTGTGTTGCCATAATTTGTAGTTGATATAAAAAAGCCTCTTAATTTCCTAAGAGGCTTTTTTATTATGCTTTCTCAGCTCGCGGTTCAAGCTGCTTTAACAAATGTTTTTCTAAATAGTGAATATCCATTGCTTGTTCACAAAAGTTTTTATCTTTTAAGATTAAATCTTTGTGTAATGGAATATTGGTTTTGATGCCTGTCAAAATCATTTCATCAAGTGCTTGACGCATACGAGCTAAAGATGTTTCACGGTCTTTGCCATATGAAATTAGTTTTGCAATCATCGAGTCATAGTATGGTGGAATGCTATAACCCTGATAAATATGAGAATCTAAGCGAATTCCTGCGCCGCCTGGTGCATAAAAACTTTCAATTTTACCAGGTGATGGTAGGAATGTAGTTGGATCCTCTGCATTGATACGGCATTCGATCGCATGACCTTTCACTTCAACTTCATGCTGTTCAATATCTAGGCCAAGACCTGCAGCAATTCGAAGTTGTTGTTCAATGATATCAATTCCAGTCACCATTTCAGTAACAGGGTGTTCCACTTGAACGCGTGTATTCATCTCGATAAAGAAGAATTCACCATCTTCAAACAAGAACTCAAATGTCCCAGCACCACGATATTGCATTAACTTACAAGCATTTACACAAGCTTCAAGAATATCCGCACGCGCTTGTTCAGGTAAGTTTGGAGCAGGTGCTTCTTCTAGAACCTTCTGATGGCGACGTTGCAATGAACAGTCACGATCATATAGATGAATCGCATGACCATTACCATCACCTAGTACTTGTACTTCAACATGACGAGGCTTTTGCAGGAAACGTTCCATATAAACTGTATCGTCGCCAAACCACATCTCAGCATCACGTTGAGCGGCTTGAACAGACTCAAGTAATGTGTCGACACGTTCAACAATACGCATACCACGACCACCACCGCCAGCTGCCGCTTTCACAATCAATGGGAAACCGATCTCGCGTGCTTCAGCCAATGCATTGTGAATGGTAACAGCGTGATCACAGCCAGGAACAGTAGGTACGCCAGCTTTTTTCATTGCAATAATCGCGGAGACTTTATTCCCCATCAAACGAATATGCTCAGGTCGAGGACCAATGAAAATGAAGCCTGAGTTTTCAACAATTTCTGCGAATTCAGCATTTTCTGACAAGAAGCCATAACCAGGGTGAATCGCATCAGCACCTGTAATTTCTGCGGCAGTAATAATTGCAGGAATATTCAGATAGCTTTCGCTACTTGTACCTGGTCCAATACATACAGCTTCATCGACAAAGCGTAAATGCATTAAATCTTTATCTGCGTCTGAATAGATACCGACAGTTTTAATACCAAGTGTTTTACAAGCCCGAGTTATTCGTAAGGCGATTTCACCACGGTTTGCAATTAATACTTTCTGCAACATAGAAATCCCCAACTTATTAAGCGCGGTAGCGGAAAAGCGGTTGGCCGAATTGGATGACTTCACCATTTTTTACAAGAATTTCTTCAATCACACCGCTCTTGGTTGCTTCGATCGGGTTCATGATTTTCATTGCTTCGATGATTCCGAGTGTTTCACCAGCAGAAACGGTTTGACCGACATTAACAAATGGTGCTTCACCAGGGCTTGCAGCTGCATAGAACACACCAACCATTGGTGATGTTTCAACAGCACCACGAGGAGTTTTTGCTGCTGGAGCCGCTGGAGCTGCCGTTGTAGGCGCAGCCGCCACAGGTGCAGCAGCATACACTGGAGTAGGGCGAGTCAATGAAATAGATTGATCTCCTTCCTTAACTTCAATGGCTTGTAAGTCAGATTCAATCATCAAATCGATGAGTTTCTTGATTTTACGGATATCCATGAGTGCATGTTCCTACAATGTCTAAATTAGTTAGAAGATTGAATTTTTTCAATAGCGTAATCGAGTGCGAAGGAATAACCCTTAGCACCTAGGCCACAAATTACGCCAATGGCTTTATCGGATAGAAAAGAGTGATGTCTGAATGCTTCACGAGCGTGAACATTGGACAAATGAACTTCAACAAAAGGGATTGCAACACCCAGTAACGCATCTCGCAAAGCGACAGAAGTGTGGGTGAGCGCAGCTGGGTTAATGATGATAAACTTTACACCTTCAGTTTGTGCTTGATGAATACGATCAACAATTGCACCTTCCCAGTTGCTTTGGAATGTTTCTAATGTAAGAGATGAATCTTTGGCTTGAGCAATTAATTGTTTGTTAATATCGTCTAGCGTGAGATAACCATATACTTCTGGTTCTCGCTTACCTAGCAAGTTCAAATTCGGTCCGTGAATCACCAAAATGGTTGAGCTCATTTAGCCTGCTCCAATTTTAAAATTGCAAATTTAATTTGCAAGATGTCTGCAAAGTTTGCTTATTATGGCACAAAATTCTGCAATTTTTTTATAATTTCTTTTACTGAGTGAAGAAAGTTGCATGCCAAGCATGGTGCATATAATGAAAACTTTGCAAGGAAATCGCAATGTTAAAATATGACAAAAAAATAGGTTTATTTATTTTTAAAACATTTTAAACCGAACTCACCCGAATCGTTCATGAGATTTGTGTAACTGATGAGTCAATCACTTAAAAGTCTTATTTTGATCATAACTTAAGTGAGTGAAAGTGTTGGTTTTTTAAACATGATTGAGGCGAGAGTTAAACATGTCTTAAGATTAAAGCATTGTTTTAAAGGGATTTGTATTGTGCTTTTGTCTACTGCAATCGAGTATGAGAAAATAGCTTTTTGATATTAGAAAATTATGAAAGCTTATAAAGTGTTCATTTTGGAAATAGTATTTCTCTCAGACAATTAAGTAGATTCGTATAAATTGTAAGTTGGCAAAAATGATGAATTTTCACATTTGTTATGGCAGTTAATGACATCAAAATGTCCGAAAAAGATATCTATTGCTTCGATAATATACTTCGTACTTAAGAGACAACTTTCGATTGGCGTAGTATCTCTTATGGGTCTTTCAAAGCTGTCTTTCGATTGAAGACAGCTTTTTTTTGTCTTTAATTTACTGATGCTGTTTTATAAATCTGAGGCAGTAGACAATTTTGAGCGAGCTCAGTAGATATTTCGGATGATGATTCTAAGGCATTCCATTGCTGCATTTGCTCAAACAACCATTCAAAGTCAGTCACGTTGGGTTGTGCATCATTTTCAATCAGATGGCGAACTATATTTTGTATGGCATGATATTTCTCCACATGCACTTCTTCAGAACATTCAAACTGAATAATATCGAATTCGACTAAAAGGTCCCAAATTGGCGCAAAGTCTTCAATCGATTTAAGCTCTTGCTGTGCTTTGATTAAAGCTCGAGTGAGTGCGATTAATGTACTCGGATGCTGTTCTGCCCAATCATGTGTCACAGCAAGCACTTTATCTGCGACATTTGGGATAATTTGCTGACTTGAACATACAATTTGTCCTAATCCTGCGAGTTCAGCTTGGGTATTCCAAGGCTCACCTACACAGAAACCATCGACTAAATGAGTGCTTAGTGCTTCAACCATATACGATGGCGGTAAGGTTTTTACTTGAATGTTTTTTGCAAGTTCCCTATCTGCCAAAGCAAGCCATTCTTTTAAACAATAATGATGGATAGAATGTTGAAACACATGCGCGAGTGAAACAGGATGATTTTCTTTAAGATAATCTACTAACTTTTGAGCAGATTGTTCCGCAGTATCGTCTTTTTGAATCTGTAATTGATAACATAGTTTCTGACTCAGGCTAATAAAAGCACGGCTCTCGCTTAAAACTAATGGTGTTTGTAAGGGAATACCAATCTGATCATTGCCAATTGCAGCAGCAGGTAACATAGCAGATAAGCAATGTGCAGCATCGAGTAAACCAAATGCCAGTCGATCGCGTAAACTTGCCCAAGATGCTTCTTTGATCAGGCGAACATCTAATCCTTCTTCATCAAAAAAACCGCGTTGTTTAGCCCAAAGCAGTGCTACGCAATCAAGTAAAGGAATATAACCAAGTTGCAATTCTGTTTTTTCTAAACTGCTCATTTATTCATCCTTTAGTTGATTGTTTAAAAGCTCTTGTGCATCGAGTAGACGACGTGCCATTTCACCGATTGTCATACGATGACTCATCGCATTTTTTCTTAATAATTGGAATGCTGTATCTTCAGTGAGACCGTGAAGTTGCATCAGTAAAACTTTCGCTTTTTCAATATCTTTTCGATCTGCGAGTTTTGTTTTCGCATCCTTTAGATCACATTCAAGTTTTTTATGCTTTTTATATTGCTCAATCGAAATGTCCAGAATGGTATGTAAACGACTTGGATCGATACCATCAACAATATAGGCAGTGATGCCTGCATCAATTGCTTGTTTGATGGTGTCTTTGTCAGTGTTTTTAGTAAAGAGTACAGTGGGTAGGTCAAAGTTACTTACACAGCTTTCAATAACGTCACGATGTGGATGATCCATATCGAGCAAAATGACATCTGCTTGAAGATGTTCCAATTTGAAAATATTCAGGTGATCAAGAGTAAAGCAAGCAACAACATCAAAATCATGTTCAATTAAACAAGTTTTGATGTATTCAGCTCGGGCTTGATCATCATCAATAAGTGCGATTCTGAGTTTCGGCATAAGTATAAAGATCAAACGATAAGTGTGTGTGCATTTAAGACGGTGCACGATGAATGTTGTTTTCAAAGCAAAATTGGTGCCATTGGAGTTATTCTTATTCGGTGCAATCGCTCCTTTAGCATCTACATTATGCGCTTTATTGTATCGTTCATTGATTTTAGAACCAAAGAAAATTTAGAACTATGTTTTAAAACTATAAAATGTATTGTTTTGGTGCGTAAAAAGAGTTCTTTTGAAGCAGAAAGAATTGTGCTTTAAAACGGGTCATCCTCATAAAGCCCTATTTTGTATAGGGGTAAAATGTAGTGCTTAAGCTATTTTTATTTATAAAAATCATTATAAAACAATTATTAATATAATATCTTGCTTTGATTTATTAAAGTTGGCATAGCATTTGCTAAATATTTATTGAGTCAAAGACGACTTTCCAAAAAATTGTAAGACGGCCAACGATGTCCGATCTGATCGGTTTGTTCACACAGAGTGCTGTGTCAACAAAGCAATATGCGTTCAGTATGGGAGATGGCAATGTCTTTAGATTTATCGGCAAAAAAAGCCACATCAATAAAGTTATTTAACTTTTCTGCACCAGCGATGCGGGCATTCCACATGAGTTGGCTTGCTTTCTTCGTTTGTTTCTTTGCTTGGTTTGCATGTGCACCTTTAATGCCAGTCATTGCAGGTGAATTTCATCTGACTAAAGATCAAATCGCAAATATCAATATCGCAGCAGTCGCAATTACCATCTTAGTCCGTTTGATCGTTGGTCCTTTATGTGACAAGTACGGACCACGTAAAACATATACCGCTTTGTTGATTATCGGCAGTATCCCCGTTTTTGGTGTCGCTTCTGCAAATAGTTATGAATCATTTCTGTTCTTTCGCTTATTAATTGGTGCAATTGGTGCGAGTTTTGTGATTACGCAATACCACACTAGCATCATGTTTGCTCCAAATGTCGTGGGAACTGCAAACGCAGCTTCTGCTGGCTGGGGTAATGCTGGTGGTGGGGCAACACAAGCACTCATGCCGTTATTACTATCTGCATTGGTGATGTTTGGTGTTGAGCAAGCATTTGGTTGGAGACTCGCACTAATCGTTCCAGGTGTCATGATGGTGATCGTAGGTTTCCTTTACTGGAAGTTTACTCAAGATTGTCCTCAAGGTGATTTCAAAGAGTTACGTGCTCAAGGTGTGGTTGTTGGTAGCGATAAAAAAGGTGGTCTAGCAATCTTAATGCATGCTGCACGCAACTACCGCGTATGGATTCTCTTTTTCTCATATGCAGCTTGTTTCGGTATCGAAATCTTTATCCATAACATCATTGCGATGTACTACGTCGAACACTTTAGTTTCGGATTAAAAGAAGCTGGTTTAGCAGCAGGTATCTTTGGTTTGCTCGCATTATTTGCCCGTGCATTGGGTGGGATTCTTTCAGACAAAGTTGCACTCAAAAAAGGCTTGGATGGTCGTACTAAAGTACTGTTTGGATTGATCCTTGGCGAAGGGCTTTTCTTAATGTTGTTCTCGCAAATGAATGGACCTGTACTCGCTATTCTCGTAATGACGGTATTTGCATTATTCACACACATGGCATGTGGTGCGACTTATGCGCTTGTTCCATTCATTGATCGTGAAGCGCTAGGTGGTGTTGCAGGCATCATCGGTGCAGGTGGAAACGTTGGTGCAGTGGCAGCAGGTTTCTTACTGAAAGGTATGTTGGATATTCAAACTTGTTTAATGGTTTTAGGTGGCTTAGTGGTCATTGCTGCGAGTTCGGTCATGCTTATCCGATTTTCGGTAGAGCATAAAGAAAAAGAACAACGTTTATTTGAACAAGCAATTTTAGAACGTGGCTCAGAACAAAACAGCGCAGCTTAATCTCAGATTAGATTTTAGGAGAAACACAATGAAATTAGTGATGATTGGTCACGGTATGGTGGGTCATAAATTCATCGAAGCCATCTTAGAGAAAGCTGATGATGAATTAGAGATAACAATTCTTGCTGAAGAACCACGTATTGCATATGACCGCGTACATTTGACTGAATATTTTTCAGGTAAATCAGCGAAAGATTTATCACTTGCTCGTTTCGATTTTGCCGATGCTCATGGTATCGATTTAAGACTAAATACCAAAGCTATTGCAATTGATACAAAAGAACAAACCGTGACTACTAGTATGGGTGATGTCATCAGTTACGACAAACTCGTACTGGCAACTGGTTCATATGCTTTCGTTCCGCCAATTGCAGGTAATGATCGTGAAAATTGCTTTGTATATCGTACCATTGAAGATTTAGATGCGATCCGTGCTGCAAGCCTAAATGCGACATCAGGTGTGGTGATCGGTGGTGGTCTACTCGGTTTGGAAGCGGCTAAAGCTTTACGTGATTTAAATCTTGAAACACATGTGGTTGAATTTGCTCCACGTTTGATGGCGGTTCAGATCGATGATTTGGGCGGTAAAGTATTACGCCGTAAAATCGAAAACTTAGGTGTAAAAGTTCACACACAAAAAGCAACGCAATGTATTGAAGCTGGCAATAATGCTAAGCATGTAATGAAATTTGCTGATGGTAGTGAGCTTGAAACGGATGTGATTTTATTCTCTGCGGGGATTCGTCCACGTGATGAGTTAGCACGTTCAAGCGGTTTAGCGCTTGGGGAGCGTGGTGGTATCAAGATCAATGATTACTGCCAAACATCTGATGAAAATATTTACGCAATTGGTGAATGTGCGCTTTGGGACAATAAAATCTATGGTCTCGTTGCGCCGGGCTATGATATGGCGCGTATTGCAGCCAAGCATATCTTAGCTGAAGAAACACATTGTTTCGCTGGTGCTGATATGAGCACTAAGTTGAAATTGATGGGTGTAGATGTGGCATCGGTTGGTGATGCTCATGGCATGACACCGAATTCGCTTAGCTATTTCTATGCTGATGAAGATGCATTAGTTTATAAGAAAATCGTCGTAGATGCAGATAAAACCAAATTACTGGGTGCAGTACTTGTTGGTGATGCAAAAGAATATAACGATCTTTTACAAATGATGTTGAATGGTATCGCATTGCCAGAAACACCTGAAAGCTTAATCATGCCAGGATTTGCTGATTCTGGCGCGAAAGCAGGTGGTAGCGGTGTTGATTTACTTCCAGACAGCGCAACGATTTGTTCATGTAACAATGTATCGAAAGCAGATATTTGCCAAGCCATTTGTGATGGTTCCACCTCTTTAGGTGCTTTAAAGAAATGTACTAAAGCAGCAACAGCATGTGGTGGTTGTGCGCCATTAGTTACTCAAGTTTTAAAATCTGAGTTACAACGTCAAGGTGTAACGGTTAATAACCATGTATGCGAACACTTCCCATACTCACGTCAAGAGATCTATCACTTGGTGCGTGTCAATGAAATCAAAACATTTGATGATTTGATTCAACAACATGGTCATGGTTTAGGTTGTGATATTTGTAAACCAATGACAGCGAACATTTTGGCATCGTGCTGGAATGACTTTGTATTGGAGCCAACGCACGCAGGTCTACAAGACAGTAATGACTACTATCTAGGAAATATCCAAAAAGATGGTTCTTACTCGGTTGTTCCGCGTATGGCAGGTGGTGAAGTTACTCCAGATGGTTTGATTGCTGTAGGTCAAATTGCTAAAAAATATAACCTGTATACAAAAATTACAGGTGGTCAACGTGTTGACTTATTTGGTGCTCAACTGCACGAGCTACCATTTATTTGGGAAGAGTTGAATGCAGCAGGCTTCGAGTCAGGGCATGCTTACGGTAAATCATTACGTACAGTGAAATCATGTGTGGGTAGCACTTGGTGCCGCTACGGTGTGGATGATTCTGTTGGTTTAGCAATCGAATTAGAAAACCGCTACAAAGGCTTACGCTCACCGCACAAACTAAAAATGGCTGTGTCAGGTTGTACGCGTGAATGCGCTGAAGCACAAGGTAAAGATGTCGGTGTAATTGCGACAGAAAAAGGCTGGAACCTTTATGTATGTGGTAATGGTGGAATGAAGCCGCGCCATGCAGAGCTTTTAGCTTCTGATCTTGATACCGAAACTTTGATCCGTTATATCGACCGTTTCTTTATGTTCTATATCCAAACTGCGGATCGTTTACAACGTACGAGTGTATGGCGTGACAATATGGAAGGTGGTTTAGATTATCTCAAAGCTGTGATTGTGGATGATTCTTTGGGTCTTGCTGAAGAGCTGGAAAATCGTATGGCACACGTGATTGGAACGTATCAAGACGAATGGCGTACTGCAGTAGAGAATCCTGAGATTCGTAAACGCTTCCAAACTTACATTAATGCAAGCGCTGAAGAGCAAGCTGATCCATATATTCAATTTACCGAAGTTCGTGATCAGATCCGTCCATTAAATGAAGCTGAACGTTCAGTTGATCGTATCCCGATGGTAGAAGCATAAGGAGAATCAAAATGACAAATCTAAAAGACATGAATATGCTTCCAGAAAATCAATGGGTCGATGTATGTAACCTTGATGACATCACGCCAAATACAGGTGTAGGAGCACTTATTGCGGGGCAATCCGTTGCTTTATTTCGCGTAGGGAACGAAAAACGTATTTATGCATTAAGCAATAAAGATCCATTCAGCCAAGCGAATGTTATGGCGCGCGGTATTATTGGTGATTTGCAAGGTGAGCGTGTTATTGCCTCACCGATTTACAAACAACACTTCAGTTTAGCAACAGGTCGATGCCTAGAAGATAAAGATCAAAAGCTTTCTGTTTTTCCAACCAAAATCGAAAATGGTCGAGTTTGGGTAGGTACTGTTCCGCAAAAAACTTATATTACCAATAATGGTGTTTCTCAAGAAAAACTGAAGCTCGTTTTGATTGGTAATGGTTTGGCTGGAATGCGCTGTCTAGAGGATTTACTCGACATGGCACCTGATCGTTATGATGTGACGGTGATTGGTGAAGAGCCTTGGGGTAACTATAACCGTATCATGCTTTCACCAGTGCTTTCTGGTGAGAAAACTATTGATGACATTATGTTGCATCCACATGCATGGTACAGCGATAAGGGCATCAAATTTATTGCTGACGATCCTGCTATAAAAATCGATCGTACTCGTAAAGTAGTGCATACACAAAAAGGCGAAAGTGTCGATTACGATCGTTTGATTATTGCAACAGGTTCATCTCCATTTATCCCACCTGTACAAGGCGTAGATTTGAAAGGTGTGATCAGCTTCCGTGATATTTATGATGTCAATACCATGATTAAATATTGCGAAACGAAGAAAAATGCTGTGGTGATTGGTGGTGGTTTGCTTGGCTTAGAAGCAGCTTACGGTCTCAAGCAACGTGGCATGAATGTCACTGTTCTTCATTTGATGGATCGCATTATGGAGCGTCAGCTTGATGGTCGTGCGAGTCGTATGTTGCGTCAAAGTATTGAAGAAAAAGGGATTAATATTATCACTGAGGCAAATACTGAAGCATTGATTGGTAAAGATGGTCATGTTAACCAAGTACGTCTGAAAGATGGCACAGTGTTGGATGCCGACCTTGTCGTATTTGCTGTAGGTATTCGTCCGAATATTGCTTTGGCTCAAAGTGCTGGTTTACGTTGTAATCGTGGTATTTTGGTCAATGATACGATGCAAACATTTGACCCAAGTATTTATGCAGTAGGTGAATGTATTGAGCATCGTAATCAGACTTTTGGTCTTGTAGAGCCATTGTGGGGACAAGCATTTATCTGTGCAACACACTTGGCAGAACACGGTAGTTTAACTTTCAAATCACCAACCGTTCCAACTCAGCTTAAAGTGAGTGGTGTTGATGTATTCTCGGCTGGAAATTTTGAACCGAAAGAAGATTACGAAGACATTATCCTGAATGATGAAAAACGACAAATTTACAAGCGTATCATTATTCAGAAAGATAAAGTCATCGGTGCGGTACTGTTCGGTGATACTGAAGATGGCATGTGGTATGCGGAATTGATTGCAGATCAAACACCAATTTCAACATTTAGAAATAAATTGTTATTTGGTAAGGATTTTGCAATGAAGAAAGCAGGTTAATCATCTTTGGGGTTTAGGTTCCTCGGTGCCTAAACCCAAACAGAACGTGAAATTCAGGCATAGATGAAATAGGTGAAGGGGCAGTCATGAACAGTATTCAAAATTTAGAACACAGTCGCTCCGATCAAGCAGAAACAATCATTACAAAAACAACGTGTCCCTATTGTGGGGTTGGATGTGGTGTTGATGTAACGGTAAATCATAAAGCACAAGGAACAACGGTTCAGGTTGCTGGTGATTTTGAACATCCATCTAATTTTGGACGCCTTTGTATTAAAGGCAGTAATTTGGCGGATACTCTAGGATTAGAGACTCGCGTTTTGCATCCGATGTTTGGTCGTAAGAACCATCGTAAGGTAACGACATGGGATGCAGCCATAGAAAAAATCGCAGATCAATTCCAAACTTGTATCGATCAACACGGTCGTGACAGTGTGGCATTTTATGTATCAGGGCAGCTATTGACTGAGGATTATTACGTCGTCAATAAGTTTGTGAAAGGCTATCTAGGTACAGCCAATATCGACACCAATTCACGTCTGTGCATGTCTTCAGCAGTTGCAGCGCATAAGCGTGCTTTTGGTGAGGATATCGTGCCAGCAAGTTACGAAGACTTTGAATTTACCGATATGGTGGTGTTGGTGGGTTCAAATACTGCATGGTGTCATCCTGTACTTTACCAACGCATCATGCAGGCTAAAAGTAAAAATCCAGATTTATTCGTTGTTGTGGTTGATCCCCGTTTTACTAGTACATGTGAACAAGCAGATTTGCACCTTCCAATTTTACCTGGACAAGATGTCGCTTTGTTCAATGGTTTATTACAGTATTTATATAAGAATAACTTTATTGATCAACATTTTGTCGATACACACACAGAAGGTTTAGACACTTTACTAGAATCTAGTCAGACTGAAGCTGATTTTGACTCAGTCGTGAAACGTACGGGAATTTCAGCAGAAAAGCTAAAATTCTTCTTCGAAAAATTTGCAACAACTGAAAAAGTTGTGAGCTTATTTTCAATGGGTGTGAATCAATCTTCTCAAGGGGTGAATAAAGCCAATAGCATCATCAATTGCCATCTTTTGACAGGGAAAATTGGTAAGTTAGGTGCTGCGCCATTCTCAATGACAGGTCAACCGAATGCCATGGGTGGCCGTGAAGTGGGTGGTTTAGCCAATATGTTGGCAGCACATATGGACATCGATAATCCATCACACCAAACACTTGTACAAAACTTTTGGAACAGTCCTGTGATTGCCAATCAAGCGGGACTGAAAGCAGTTGACTTATTCCAAGCTGTAGAGTCTGGGAAAATTAAAGCCATATGGATTATGGCAACCAATCCTGTGGTGAGTTTACCTGATGCGGATCAAGTAAAACGCGCATTGAACAAATGTGAATTTGTCGTGGTTTCAGATATTTGTGCTGATACAGATACCACAGCTTATGCGGATGTGTTGCTTCCCGCGTTAGGTTGGGGTGAAAAAGATGGAACTGTGACCAACTCAGAGCGCCGTATTTCACGTCAAAGAGCTTTTTTACCTGCTCCAAAGCAAGCAAAAGCAGACTGGTGGGCCGTTGCTGAAGTTGCGAAAAAATTAGGTTTTTCTGGTTTTGATTTTAACAATGCATGTGACATCTTTAATGAACACGCAGCCTTATCTGCGTATCACAATGCAAGTTTGGATCAACGTGATCAAGTTGAAAACTTTCGTTATTTCAATCTAAAAGGACTAATGAATTTGTCTTTGGATGAATATGATCATTTACGTCCGATCCAATGGCCCGTTTGGGAAAAAGGTCAAAGTACTGCGGTTGAGCAGTTATTTGATCAAGGCTTGTTTAGTCATAAAAACAAAAAAGCAAAACTGATCCCGACAGTGGCAATTGATCCCGTTCATGCAATTTCTGAAGATTATCCATTGGTGTTGAATACAGGACGTATTCGTGATCAATGGCACACCATGACACGAACAGGTTTATCAGCAAATCTGACCACTCATCGAGCTGAGCCATTTTGTGAAATTCACCCGAATGATGCTTTAAAATTTGGTATTCGTGATAAAGCATTGGTTGAAGTGAAGTCACAATGGGGCAGTTGTGTTCTGCGTGTCACTTTGGCTCAAGGTGTTCGCCGTGGTCAAATTTTTGCACCGATTCATTGGACTGAGCAAGTTGCCTCTGATGCTCGTGTCGGAAAAGTAGTTAATCCAGTTGTAGATGAAATATCAGGCGAACCTGAGTTTAAACATACACCTGTTGCAATTCAGCCATTCCATACGACATGGCAAGGTGTTTTGTATGTCAGAGATGGGTTTGAACAACAAATCAAAACCTCATTGCAAACATGTGCATGGTGGGCAAAAGTTAAAATAGCCAAAGCAGTTCGTTTCGAAATTGCAGATCGTCACAACTTTGATCAGACTCAGAAGAATTTAAAAAGTTTCTTGCCTTTTGTAGATGAAACTTATGAATGGTTGAGTATTGAAGATGTTTCAGCGCAAATGAGTCATAGCATCATTTTAAAAGATGGTATTTTGATTGCCAGTCTCTATATTGCGCCATCGGATATGTTGCCTGATCGTGATTGGGTTGCGAGTTTATTCAAACGTGAGCGTTTAAGTGCATTACATCGTAAAGCACTGCTTGCTGGTATGCCGATGTCAGCCGCGAATAATGATGGACCATTGGTATGTAGCTGCTTTAAAGTAGGTAAAAATAAGATCATTGAAGCAATTAAAACGCAGAATATTACTCATGAAAAACAAGTGACAGCATGTCTAAAAGCGGGTGGTAATTGTGGTTCTTGTTTACCTGAGATCAGAGGTTTGATTAAAACCTGCCAGTTGGAGGCGGAAGCATGAAAACAGATTTTCCCGCTACAGATCTCGTGATCTTGGCGGGAGGGCAGGCACGACGAATGAATGGGATGAACAAACTATTGCAACAGTTTGATGATCAGATTCAATTGTCAAAAATTTGTCAACGCTTTAAATCGGAAGTTCAGCAGATATGGGTCAATAGTCATCGTGATAGCTCGATCTATAAAAGTATAGAGCCGACTGTTGAATGTTTTTCTGATGATCAAAACGGCTTTTTAGGGCCGTTGATGGGAATGAAAAGTGCATGGTCGCGTGTACAAGCAGAATATGCATTATTTATTCCTTGTGATGTGACTTATATCCCAAATCAAGTGCTTGCAAAGCTGCATAGGGCTTTAGAGAAAAATCCGCAAGCATCAGTTGCGTATGTAAATATCAATGGCGATGCCTTGTATCCATTTTGCTTGTTAAAAAGAGCGAGTTTGTCGATATTAGAAAACCAGCTCGCTGCAAATAAATTAAGTTTAAGAGAAACTTTTAGGCAACTACACGCTCAACACGTTGTCTTTCAAAAGCAAAGCCTGTTTTGTCATAGCATCAATTCATTGGATGAGCTTCAACAATACAAGCAGATGAAAGCTTTTAAACAGATGTTTGTTTCAAACTGATCGGTTAAAAAAGCTTTCTTATTTAGATGTTTATATGGATGTTTAGATTATGGATTTTTGCAAATAAATTTCCATTTCTTCAACTGGAACCATACCACCACCAGTTGCCCAAACAATGTGATTAGCATTATTCATTTGTTGCGCAGTCAGTTGATGCATAGCAGCATATTCTTGGTGCTGACTGATTAAGATTGGACCTAACATTCCAGCTAAGGCTGATGGTTCCAGTTTTAAATTTTCAGATTGATTGAGTAGCCCCAATAATTTATACATGCTTTGATCATCCAGTGTGTAGAAAGCATCGAGTAGTCTCTGCATCGCTCGACCCACAAATCCAGATGCACGTCCTACTGCTAAGCCATCTGCTGCGGTAATGTTATCAATGCCTAGGTCTTGTACTGAGATTTGATCATGTAAGCCTGTTGCTACACCTAGCAACATGCATGGTGAATGAGTTGGCTCTGCAAAAATACAATGTACGTGATTACCCAAAGCCATTTTTAGTCCAAATGCAACGCCACCAGGGCCACCACCAACCCCACAAGGTAAATAAACAAATAAAGGATGGTCATGATCAACCGTAATATTTTGAGATTCTAATTGTGCTTTTAAGCGTTCACCTGCAACGGCATATCCTAAAAATAAAGTGTTTGAATTTTCGTCATCAATAAAAAAGCAATTTGGATTTTTTAATGCGGCTTTACGACCTTCTTCAACCGCAACACCATAATCCTGTGCGTATTCAATAACGGTAACACCATGTGATCTTAATTTATCTTTTTTCCACTGACGTGCATCTGCCGACATATGCACAGTGACATCGAAGCCAAGTTTGGCACTCATGATACCAATCGAAAGTCCTAAATTTCCTGTAGAGCCAACGGCAATACTGTATTGACTAAAAAAACCTCTAAATTCTGCACTATCTAATTTTGAATAATCATCTTCAATTGTTAATAAACCTGCTTGAAGGGCAAGTTTTTCAGCCTGATAGAGCACCTCGTAAATACCGCCACGTGCTTTGATCGATCCTGAGATTGGTAAATGACTGTCTTTTTTGAGCCATAATTTTCCAGTGATATCTTGTTTGAAATGAGCTTCAAGCGTTTGCTGCATCTTTGGAATCGAAACCAGTTCAGACTCAATAATTCCTTTGCTTATCTCAGTCTCAGGAAATACGGACATCAGATAAGGGGCGAAGCGAGCTAAACGATCACGGGCATCATCAATATCATTTTGATTAAGACCAACAAAAGGTAGCCCTATTTCAAGGGTCGTAAAATTTGGATTCAACCAAATTGTTTCTTTAAGCTGAATGAGATCATCAACAACAGGGTGCTGTTCAACAAGGGCTTCAATTTGTTTCGAGTTCATTGGATTATTCATAAGATCTTTCTATTATGGTGAGGAATCGTTAAAGAAATTCCATTCTTTTTAGATATTCATGTATTAAAGGGATTGGATCAATAAAAATTATATTTTTATGACAATAATCTTGGTCATTTATCAGAACTCTGCTAAGTCAAGTCTTAGCTTTATTTCGATTGATTGTACTTGATCTTTTATCAAATAAGTTCTATTTTAGAACTAACAAGATTTTAAGTGATTGTCCAAAAAAATTATTATGATTTAAGATCATGTTTGGGCAATTAAAATTCAGAAAAATAATCGTGATAAGTGCTTATCGTGCTTATTTCATCATTTGTAATTTGAACCTTATTCGCTTTTAAAAATCAAAAGATCTTTGGTGAATAAGACTGTAAATCATAGGGAGAATAAAATGCCAATGGCGACTAGCGCTGCAAGACAGGATGTGACTGCTTGTATTTTATGTTCGAGAAACTGTGGTTTAAGTGTTGAAGTCGAAAACAACCAATTTAAGAAAATTAAAGGTGATGATCAGCATCCGTTTTCACAAGGTTACATTTGTCAAAAAGCAGCACGTTTACAGCATTATCAACAACATGCAGATCGTTTAACTCATCCCTTAAAGCGACAAGCTGATGGTTCATTTCAAGAAATTTCTTGGGATCAAGCGATCCAGGAAATCGCAGATCAATTAGTAAAAATTCGTGATGTACATGGCGGAACAGCATTTGCATCGGTTGGTGGTGGTGGACAAGGCAATCATCTAGGAGCGGCTTATGGTCGCCAACTATTGTATGCAATGAAAAGCTTTTATGCCTATAACTCACTTGCTCAAGAGAAAACTGGTGATTTCTGGGTAAATGGACGTTTGTTTGGCAGTCAAGCCTGTCATACTACTGAAGATGTGGAACATGCGGATTATGTTTTATTTATTGGAACCAATCCGTTTCAAGCACATGGTATTCCAAATGCTCGTGATACTTTAAAACATATCAAGAAAGATCCAAACCGAACAATGGTGGTTTTTGATCCGCGTGTTACTGAAACGGCTAAGCAAGCTGATATCCATGTGCAATTAAAACCAGGTACAGATTCCTATTTGATGTCTGCAATGATTGCGATCATGTTGCGCGAAGATTTGTATGACCAAGCATTTATTCAAAAGCATACGCATGGGTTTGAGCAAGTTAAACAAGCATTTTCAGCCATCCCAATTGAGCAATTTATTGAGAAGGCAGATGTTTCAGTTGAATTGATCTATCAAATTGTGCGTGATTTTGCCAAAGCTAAGCGTGGTTGTGTTCGTATTGATTTAGGGATTCAGCATACTTTAAACACAACATTAAACGGATATTTGGAAAAACTACTTTATTTACTCGCAGGGCATTTTGGTAAACAGGGAACGAATAACTTACATACTATGTTTATTCCGATCTTGACCAATACTGATGAGCGTAATCCTAAATATCGTCGTACGGTTCATCATAAGATGTTTCCAATATCAGGTTTTTTTCCACCCAATATTTTACCTGACGAAATTTTAAAAGCAGGTGATAAGCGAGTACGTGCAGTCTTTGTAGATAGTTGCAATCCATTGCTCACCTATCCAGACACCGCAGCTTATGAACAGGCATTCCAGTCATTGGAGTTGCTAGTTGTGGTTGATGTTGCGATGACAGAAACAGCGCGATTAGCCCATTATGTATTGCCAGCGCATAGTCAATTTGAAAAGTGGGAATTTACGGGCTTTAATTTGGAATTTCCACAAAATGGTTTCCATTTACGTCATCCGCTTTTTAAAGCTCAAGGCAATACGCTGCCTGAATCGGAAATCTATACTCGCCTACTTGAAGCCATGGGTGCTATTCCAAAACAGTTTCCTTTACTGAATAAGATCGCGCAAAAGGATTCCGCTAAAACAGCATATCTAGGTTATTTTGCTGCACTTGCTGCCAGTTTTGTGAAAAATAAAAAGTTAGTCCCATTTTCGGCATCTATTGTTTATCGAACACTTGGGCAGAGATTACCAAATGACGCCGCATCAACGGCTTTATTATTGCCTTTGTGTATGCAGTATTCGGCTCAACACTATAAAGCAGTCAAACAAGCAGGTTATAAAGGGAATCGTTTAACACTAGGCGTAAACTTATTCCAAGCGATATTGCAAAAACGTTCAGGCGTAATTCTCTCTAAACACAACTATGATGATGTCTGGGATTTGGTTGCTTATAAAGATAAAAAGATTCATTTAGCAATCCCTGAAATGTTGATTGAGTTAGCACAACTGAATCAACAAACTCAAGGTACAAGTGATCAGTTTCCATTTGTCTTATTGGCAGGTGAGCGCCGTAGCTATAACGCAAACCAAATCTACCGTGATCCAGCATGGCGTAAGGTTGATGCAGAAGGTCGCTTGAGAATGAATCCTGAAGATGCAATTTATTTTGGCGTAGAGACTGGTCACTCATTGCAGTGTATTTCAGAACATGGGCAGATTGCAGTGGTTGTGGAGATCCATGAGGGAATGCGAAAAGGGGTTGTTTCGCTGCCACATGGCTATGGTTTACGTTATAACGGGGGGCAGGCGATCGGACCTGAATTGAATCGATTAACTTCGTTAAAGCATTGCGATCCTTTATCGAAAACCCCATATCATAAACATGTGCCTGTACGACTAGAGAAGCCTGCGGCATAGTTGATAGATTGAGTTGATTTGCACTATTTTATTGCGTTTAAATTTATATATGTTTTGAAATAGTGCAATTCCATTTAACCATAATCAGCTATAAATCATCAGATTTTGCTCTAGTATTAAAATGATAAGTTCATTCAACGAAACACAGACTATATGATTGATGAATTTTAGAAATTGGAATAATAATTGCTTAAGTAAAATTCTCATATGTTCAGGAAAATAGATACGCACACAACTTGTGCTGAACAAGATGAGAAAATTCACAATATGAGTGCATATGATGAAGCATGAAATACCTGAAACGAATTTACCGATCTTACAAGATCAGTATGGTCGTATTAAGCGTAAGTTACGTATTTCGGTGACGGATCGTTGTAATTTTAAATGTGTGTATTGTATGCCTGAACATCCTGAATGGATGAAAAAGCAAGATTTATTAAGTTTCGAATCCCTTTTGGTTTTTTGTACTTATATGGTGAAACAAGGCATTGAGAATATTCGTATTACAGGTGGGGAACCTTTAATGCGACAAGGAGTTGTTCATTTCATCCGTGATTTGCAACAACTAAAAAAAATTGGTTTAAAACGTATTTCAATGACGACTAATGGTCATTACCTAGCGAAGTACGCTGATCAATTAAAAGCTGCTGGTTTGGATGATTTAAATATCAGCCTCGATAGTCTTGATGCAAAACAATTCAAAGCACTAACCAAGAAAGAACTTAATCCTGTACTAGAAGGAATAAAAGCCGCTCAAAAAGCTGAAATCCCTTTTAAAATTAATTGTGTTTTAATGAAAGATCACAATGATGATCAAATTCTACCGATGGTGAAATGGGCAAAAGATCAAAATATTCCATTACGTTTTATTGAGTTTATGCCGCTAGACGGTGATCAACATTGGACAAAAGATGCTGTAGTGAGCGAAGCAGAAATATTAGCGCGATTAAAGCCTCATTATGCTATTGAGCTACTTCAACAAAATCATGAACCAGCACGCCAATATCTATTAGATGATGATTATCGAATTGGCATCATTTCGACGATTACCCACTCATTTTGTGGTGAGTGCGATCGTATTCGTCTAACTGCACAAGGTGAACTATTCAATTGTTTATTTGCTCAACAAGGTTTGAATATCAAAAACGATTTGTTGAACACCATTAAACAACATGTTGGTTTATCTGAAGTGTCATATCAAATGTTAGATCAAAAAATTAAACCTTATATCTGGCATAAGGCCAAAGGTTATCACGCGATACAAAACCAACAAGTACGTAAAATTAGTATGCACATGCTTGGAGGTTAGATTGAAAAATATGGAGAGGGTATGCAAACCATAGAAATTAAAATAGAAGCTTTTGGAGAGATAGAAAGATTACTACCCAAACCACTTCAATTTGAGTTTGCTAAAGAAAGTTTAATTTTAGATGTTTTAAATCATATTGTAGATCGTTATCCAGATGCTACAAAGGCTATGGATAAATGTGCTTGCGCGATAGGTGAAGATATTGTGACACGTCAGACCGTACTAAATTCATCATGCACAGTGGTGCTTTTGTCACCTGTTGCTGGAGGTTAGAAATGCGTGAGTTTTCAAGAGTTCAAGATCAAGCATTAAGTTTAGATATTTTTGATCCTATTCAGTCATTTCCTGAATGTGGAGGGATTGATGTTTTTATAGGAACTGTGCGAAACCATCATGAAGGAAAATCGGTAAAAGCACTTAAATATACCTCTTACACACCTGTCGCAGAAAAGATGATTCGTGACATAGAACAGGAAATTAAAGATAAATATCAAGTTTCTTATGTTCGAGTGATTCATCGTATTGGTTATTTGGATGTGGGTGATACCGCAATTATTGCAATTGCGTATGCTGCGCATCGCCGTGAAGCATTTCAAGCTTGTGAAGAGGCTGTTGAACGAGTCAAGCATGAAGTTCCAATTTGGAAAGAGGAATTTTTCACAGATGGAACAAGCCATTACGTTGAAGGCTGTTGTATTCGAAAAGATACTACTGATAATCTTCAATCGAAAAAGCACTTGAGTTCTCCTTTATCAAAAGCAGAATCAACAACGCATCAGCACCATGAACATTGTGCACATGACCATACACACGATTAAATTTAGGAAGTAGAGATGAAAAATGTTGGGATGAAACCCGAAAGTTATCGTGTAGCTGAAGCACAAGCTGTCTTACATGCACCTGCACATTGTATTCAACTCCTACGTGACGGAAATACTGAAAAGGGTGATGCGCTGAAAACTGCACGTATTGCAGGTATATTGGCAGCGAAACGAACGGATGAGCTGATTCCACTTTGCCATCCATTACCGATTTATCGTGCCGATGTTGAATATGAATTAAATGATGATCATGTCGTAATTTTAACCACTGTAGAAACGATTGGTCCTACAGGTGTTGAGATGGAGGCACTTACAGCTGCCAGTCTTGCCGGTTTAACGCTATATGACATGTTAAAACCACATTGTGAACCAGAAGAACTTTGTTTAGATCAATGTAAATTGCTCAAGAAAAAAGGCGGAAAATCACATTTCAAACGTACATTACGTCAACCTGTTTCTGCTGCAGTGATTGTTCTCTCAGATACTGTGGCAGCTGGTCGAAAACCTGATACGGCAGGAAAGTCAGTTGTTGATACTTTGACAGAAGCTGGTTTTGATCCAATTCATTATCAAATTCTGCCTGATGAATCTGATCAATTAAAGGATCTAGTGTTAGAGCTAAGCAAATCTTATGCATGCATTATGACTGTCGGTGGTACAGGAATCGGGAAGCGTGACATAACGGTAGATACGCTTGAGCCATTGTTAGAAAGAAAATTGGATGGTTTGATGGAGGCGGCGCGTTCTTTTGGACAGAAACGTACGCCATATGCGGCTATGTCACGTGGGGTGGCTGGTTTTATTGATCGTTCGTTAGTAGTGACTTTACCTGGTAGTCGTGGCGGCGCAAGTGAATCAATGGCTGCAATTTTGCCAGCCTTGGTGCATATTTTTGATGTTTGCCGTGATTTTCCACATCCAGGGGGATATGAGTAATGTCAGGATGTGGTGCTGAGAAAGGGTTGATCAGTATTGATGATGCTTTGGCGTTGATTCAGTCAACGCCTAGCGCATTGACGGTTGAGCAACTGCCATTAACCGAGTGTCTGAATCGTTATTTGGCTCAAGATGTGTATTCAGAGGTCGATTTACCCACTTTTTCACAAAGTGCTGTGGATGGGTATGCAATATGTTCATCCTCTGAAAATCTTCAAGATTCAGTATTTGAAGTTATTGGAGAGATAAAAGCAGGAAGTGATCTTGATCATCAACTTCTGCAGGGACAAGCCATACGTATTTTTACTGGGGGTAAGGTTCCAACTGGAACGACACATGTCGCTAGACAAGAAATTGTAAAGATCGAATCAAATAATAAAATCCGATTAGTCGAACATATTCAGCAACAAGCAGATATTCGTTTTGCAGGCGAGGAAATTCAATTAGGTCAGAAGATTGCTGAATGTGGTCAGAAAATTAATATTGGTGCGCTTGCAGCATTGAGTATGATCGGTGTGCGAAGTATTGCTGTATATCGACTACCTAAAGTCGCTGTGCTTGTCACTGGTGATGAAGTTGCTGAAACACCAGAAGATTTAAAAGCTGGCAAAGTTTTTGACGCAAATGGGCCTTTATTGAAAGCATGGTTTGAAGATTACGGCATAGAGGTAAATATTCTGCACATTGCAGATGAGTCTCAACGTGTTACTCAATGTTTTAACCAATTAAAACAACAATATGATGTGATCATCACCACAGGTGGTGTATCTGTTGGGGACTATGATTTTGTCCGTCCTTGTTCATTTGACGCAGGTTTCGAACAAATATTTTGGAAAGTTAAACAAAAACCAGGTAAACCACTTTTCTTCGCCCAATATATTGAAGATGAGCATCGCTGTTTTTTACTTGGATTGCCTGGAAATCCAGCTGCAGTTTATGTTTGCATGCAAATCTATGGCAAGGTTTTATTAGATGCATTGCAAAATCAAGATCAATCAGCCAATTGGTTTAGTGGAACATTAACACACGAACTTAAATCTGATGCACGTGAGCGTTTTTTAAGAATGCAGGCTTATTACGAACATGGACAATTAAAATTAAAAAGTCTAGCTAAGCAACAATCACATATGCTCAGTAATTTAATGCAAGCCAATTGTTTGGTTCGAGTTCCTGCAAATACTAAACTTGAGATTGGACAAGAATTAACAGGTGTATTTATAGTGACTTAATTTTTTGATTACATTATGTAACTAGATTTATTTTTTAGGTGCTGTTGACGAGTTCTGATATTGCATCTAATGAATAAACTGGTTTAGTGTAATATCAGTATTGTTGTTCTTATAAATAATACGGTTCAAGACATGGATGGTGTCTTTTAATACTTTAAAAAATAATTAGGTGATAATAATGAAATGGGAAGAAATCGGTGAGCAACCATGTTCTGTTGCTAGAACACTTTCGGTTTTAGGTGATCGTTGGACAATGTTGATTCTACGGAATGCTTTTATGAGTATACGCCGTTTTGATGATTTCCAGCGCAGCTTAGGGCTAACACGTCATGTGTTATCAGAACGTTTAAAACGCCTCGTAGAGCATGAAATTTTAGTTAAAGTTCCTTATGTAGAACGCCAAGAGCGGTTTGAATATCAACTTACTGAAAAAGGACTAGACTTGTATCCAATCATTCTTTCGATGGTACAGTGGGCTGACAAATGGATGGATAAAGGGTTAGGTAAGCCGATAGAATTTACACATAAAAATTGCGGCAAGAAAATTAGCCCCAAAGTGGTTTGTTCTGAATGCGAAGAGCCTATTCATGTAAAAGATGTAAGAGTTGCAGCGGGACCAGGATATTTCGCGTTCGTGGAGCAAAAGAAGAAGACAGCTTAATTCAAGTTTCTTCTTGTTCTATCTCATGTTTTATTACGTGAGATAGAACTTCAAAAATTTTAGGGTTTAAGCACTGTGCGACGTTAAATCTAATAAAGTTTTTGTAATTTTGATTTTGACTGAAAGCGTTACCAGGCGCTAAAACAATACCCTCTTCAAGACATTTTTGCGCAATTATTGAGCTATCTAGATTTTCATCTAATTCACACCATAAAAAAATTCCTGCTTGAGGTTTTATCCAAGGCCGAATACCTAATTGTTCTAAGTTTTTTATTGTGTAATCCATTGCCTTAGCAAGCCGTATTTTTAAATCTTCGAGGTATTTTCTATAATTGCTATCCGTAAGTGCAAAATAGACAATCTCTGCAGACAGATGATTTCCTCCAAAACTAGTCGCTATTTTTATATCAGTTAAATCCTCTATCCAATCTAACTTACTTGCAATATAACCTGTCCGTACAGAGCCAGAAAGTGTCTTTGAGAAACTACCAATTTGTATGACTCGGCAAAGTCCATCCAACGCAGCAAGTCTAGGGGCTGGATTTAATTCAAGATCAGCGAAAATATCATCTTCAATTACGATAAGGTTAGAGTTTTCGACAAGTTTCAGAATTTGATAAGCCATTGTTGGAGTTAATACAGACCCTGTTGGATTATGAATACCTGAATTGGTGATATACAGTCGGGGATTATAAGTTGTGATGGCATTTGCGAATGCGTCAAGATCGGGTCCTATTTGAGTATATGGAATGCCAATGATCTGAATTTGATGTACTTTTAATAATGCATGAAAATTAAAATAGCATGGATCATCAACTAAAACGACATCATTTGGCTTAAGAAAGTAACGGCAAATCAGATCAATTGCTTGAGTCCCTGAGTCAGTCAGCAGAATTTGTTCAGATAGTGCTTCTATGCCACGAGTAGACAATTTGCGAGAGATCAATTCCCTGAGTGGTCGCAAGCCAAGTGGTGTTGAATAATCGGTCAGAACATTATTATGAGTTCTAGAAACCGTACGAATGGCTTTTCGTATATTTTCGTGTGGCATCCAATCATTTGGTAACCAGCCACAACCCGGTTTTAATACATTTTCTTTTGCTTCTAAAGACTGCCTAGATATCCATAGAGGATCAATATTACGATCAATAAATTTGGGATGAATTTCTGAAATAGACAAAGGTGCTAATGGAGCTGAAACAAAAAAACCGGAACCTGTTTTAGATTCAATGATGCCTTGTGCAGCAAGTCGTTCATATGCTTCAACAACTGTTGATATTGATAAGCCGAGCATTTTGGCTAAAGCACGCACAGAAGGTAGACGTGAACCTGTCATTAGAGAACGTGTTTTAATTTGCTCATTAATATAAGAAATCACAAAATTGATCTTTGTATTCTTCATCTAATATTCGCCAACTGTATTGTGTTTAATACCAATACAGTTATTTAATATTGTACTGTATTGTCTATGGAGCATTCACCTTATCACAGTTTAGATTCTCTTTATAGATTCGGAGAATATGTATGAAAGCTGTGAGTAATGGTTGGTTAAATGGATTTCTTGCAGTTGTGATATTTGCAGGCTCACTACCAGCTACTAAAGTTGCTGTGATGGATATGAGTCCAACTTTTGTAACAGTTGCGAGAGCTGCAATTGCAGGTGTATTGGGGTTATTTTTACTTATTTTATCTGGTCAGAAGTTACCAAAACGAGAGGACTGGATTGGTCTTTTATATGTTGCAATTGGTGTGGTTATTGGCTTTCCACTCTTTACAGCTTTAGCAATGAAATATGTGAGTGCAGCACATACTATTGTTTTTATTGGTTTACTTCCACTTGCTACAGCAATTTTTGGAGTGCTACGTAATGAAGAGCGACCAAGTTTAACTTTTTGGATATTTTCAATCTTCGGCGCTTTAATTGTTTTCGTCTTTATGTTGTTCCAAAGTCATAGTTGGTTATTTAACTATGGTGACTTTCTTATGTTGCTGGCGATTTTATTTTGTGGTTTTGGTTATGCCGAAGGAGGAAAACTATCTAAACATTTGGGAGGTTGGCAAGTGATTTGTTGGGCATTGCTGATCCCGCTTCCCATCATGTTATTTTTTTCCTATTCATATTTACCAGCTAATTTTGAGTTGATCTCGCTGAAAGCTAAATTAGGTTTAGCTTATGTATCGATATTTAGCATGTTGATAGGTTTCTTCTTTTGGTATAGAGGTTTGGCGCAAGGTGGGATTGCAGCTATAGGGCAATTACAACTACTACAGCCTTTATTTGGATTGGCAATAGCATCAATTTTTTTACAAGAACAAGTGAGTCTATCGATGCTTATAGTGACGATTTGTGTAATTGTGTGTGTTGCTTGCGCCAAAAGATTTTCTTGAATCAGAAATATTTACAAACAATTTGCAGGTTTGGGAACACCCGCCAATCGGCTTAAGTGGCGTGCAACTAAACCTGTATTGAACTTCTGCTGTAGTTCAGCATTGTTAATCTCAGGGTTTACCGTTTTCATTAAAAATTTTATTAGTGGTCGGGTAGCTGGAGAATGTCCAAACTGTTGATAAAACTGACGTACAGCATTTAAAACCTCAAAATGCCATTCTGTAAGCTCCAAATCTAATGATTTAGCAAGCTCCTTAGCAACTTCATGGTTCCAAACGGTATAGTCAACTAAATGTCCGTCTTGATCTAGTTCTAATTGCATAAAATAGCCTAAGCAAAAATTAAAAATATCTTATTTAAGTGTAATACAATGATGAAATTCTAAAACTAAATCAGCAAAATCAGAGTATTGCAAAATGTTGATTTGCGTGTGATTAGTCTGATTTAGTAAATTAACATCTGAATCTAAACAATATATGCTCCGATAATTATTAAAAATTTCATCAGGTACAGCTAACAAAGCTTCACCCATGATCACGATCGGGTCGTCAACTAATGCAAATTGATATAGTTCGCTCCAAACTTTCGCCAGATTGCTATATGGTGCCTGAATGATAATTAATGTTTTTTTGTTCATGGGGAAATCTCAATCACCAATATAAGACATGATCAAATGATCGAACGAATTCTGGAAGCAGGTTAACCAGTTCTATATCTTGATCAGAATTTTGAACCTCATGACGATCTTTATTTTTTTCTTCAATCAGAATTGGTGTCAAATCATAAAATTCAAAACTTTCCACCATATTGGATGCAATTTTAAAAGCATCACGGAATTGATTAAATTGTAGCTTATTGTTTAGTAGGCTAATTGCAGCGTCTTTGAATAATACTTTGACAGATATACCAAAGGTTGCTAAAACCATAGTAGCAGATAAACTTTCGTTGATTTGCAAACTGGTCAAATTGGGCTGCGTTAGGATGACGAGTACAGTTTTCACACAATTTACCTTTTAAAAGCAACACTCTAATAAAGAACTTAGAATTAAAATTGAATTAACCGCGAACAGCTTTGCACAGCATCAGCTAATTCACCGAGACCGACTAACTCAAATCCTTGAGCTAAGTTGTGATGTTGTAGCGAATGACGTTGCGCATTGTCCGCATCAGTGATTCCTCTAGCGAGAGCAGCACTGACACAGACAGGGAGTCGAATACCAAGTTTTTGCCATTCATGTTTCAAATTACGTTGATCATCAGGAAACCACTGAAAATCATTCGCGACTTGAACACCATCTTGGTAAAAGAAAACACGAAACTCTTCATGCTTGTCTTGCAATGCTTGAGCTAAACCAAAAGCATGCCAAGCGATGATAGACGTTGGTGCTGAGGTAATTAATAGTAGTGTACTCATTGAACATTCACTATAGCTATAGTCGGCAAATGATGGACATATTAAAAAGAAGGTAAGTATACAATGATTTTGGTGACAGGTGGTTTAGGCTTTATTGGTTCCCACATTGCCTTGAGTTTATTGGCTCGAGGTCATGAGATCGTCATTGTTGATAACTTAGCTAATTCTACATTGCAAACGTTGGAACGCCTAGAGTATATCTCAGGTATGTATATACCATTTGCCAAGCTCGATGTCCGAAATACACCTGCATTAAATAAAGTCTTTGAGCAATACTCAATAGACACTGTTATTCATACAGCAAGTTTTAAATCTTTAGAAGAATCAGTGTTAAAACCACTTGAATATTATAACGATAATGTCAGTAGTATTATGAGCTTACTCCGTGCGATGCAACGGATGGGTGTTCGGCAATTAGTTAATATTTCCAGTTTAGCCGTTTATGGTAAATCGGATGATCAATTGATAGAAGACACGGAATTTAATTATACCTATTCAAATCCATATATTCGTTCGCAACAAATGGTTGAAGACATCATTGCTGACACTTACAAAGTCGACCATGATTGGAAAATGGTAAATCTAAGATTGTCTAATATTGTTGGTGCATTTGAACATGGGGTTTTAGGGGAATACGTTCCGCAATTGCCCAAAAATATCGTACCTCTCGCTTTGCAGGTTGCTGCGATGCAAAGAGAGTGCATTGAACTCCAAAATCAGGCAAATACTACTGATGGTACTGTTGAGCGAAGCTTTTTACATGTATTGGATGCTTGTGATGCTGTATTAGCATCTTTACATTGGTTATCAACTCAACAAGGATGTTTAGAGAGTTTTAATATCGCCCATAATGATTTAACTTCAATAAGCAAATTAATTGAAGAAATTAGTAAAGTAACCAAAATGGAGATACGCGTGCAGCCGGCTGTTTATCAACATGAGGAGCTTAGTCAGCTTGGGGCGAATATCGATAAGGCTGCGAAAATATTGAATTGGACTCCTAAGCGTTCTTTAACCCAGATGATTGAGGATGAATGGAGATTTTATCTCAATATTTTGAAGGGCAACTAATAAATAATGATTCTTATTTACATTTATAGCTACTTTCATTAGGATAGAAATATAAGCCAAAGCACCATCCGCTCTAGCCCATTTATAAAAGTTTATTGATTGAATTTGAGGTGTTTTATGCAAATGCGAATTGAACATGACACGATGGGTGAGGTTGCAGTTCCAAACAATGCTTTATGGGGGGCGCAAACTCAAAGAAGTTTGCAAAACTTCAAAATAGGAAATGAAAGATTACCAAGAGCAATGATTAGTGCGATGGGGCTTGTAAAGAAAGCCGCAGCAATAACTAATGCTGAGTTAAAACAACTGCCTCAAGAGTTAAGCCAATATATCGTAGATGCTGCTGAAGAGGTGATTGAAGGCAAGTGGGATGATCAATTTCCACTTGTAGTGTGGCAAACGGGCTCGGGTACGCAAAGTAATATGAATTGCAATGAAGTGATTGCAAATATTGCAAATCAGAAGCTTGGTCATGCTTTAGGTACCCAAAATCCTGTACATCCAAATGATCATGTAAATCGAGCTCAATCGACAAACGATTCTTTTCCTACAGCGATTCATGTTGCTGCCGCACTTCAAATTAATGAATTATTAATCCCTGCCGTTGAGAAGTTAAAAGATACTCTGCACGCTAAATCAGAAGAATTTAATGTCATTGTGAAGATTGGACGTACACATTTACAAGATGCAACGCCGCTTACATTGGGTCAAGAATTTAGTGGCTATGTCTCACAGCTTGAACATGGACTTAAGCGTTTAAACCAGGCATTAGCTGGTTTGTATGAATTACCACTTGGTGGAACGGCTGTTGGCACTGGGTTGAATGCTCATCCAGACTATGCAGTTAAAGCAGCTGAACAATTAAGTGGTTTGACGGGACTACCTTTTATAACAGCACCTAATAAGTTTGAAGCATTGGCAGGAAGAGATGCTGCCGTATTTGCCTCAGGTGCTCTAAAAACACTAGCTGTCAGCCTAAACAAGATCGCCAATGATATTCGATGGTTAGCCAGTGGACCACGCTGTGGATTTGGGGAGTTGCGGATTCCTGAAAATGAACCTGGCTCTAGCATTATGCCTGGTAAAGTCAATCCAACTCAAAGTGAAGCTATGACGATGGTTGTTGCTCAAGTGTTAGGAAATGATACGACGATCAATGTCGCAGGTGCATCGGGTAATTTTGAGCTAAATGTTTTTATGCCTGTGATTGCCTATAATCTTTTACAATCTATTCAATTGCTTGGCGATGCTTGTAATAGTTTTAACGATCATTGTGCAGTAGGAATTGAGCCAAATCGAGATAAAATTGATCATTTCTTGCATAATTCATTAATGTTAGTCACAGCACTTAATCCTGTGATTGGTTATGAAAATTCAGCCAAAGTAGCTAAAACAGCATATAAAGAAAATAAAACCCTTAAGCAGGTCGCTGTAGAACTTGGTTTAGTCTCCGAAGCACAATTTGATGAGGTAGTTAAGCCAGAAAATATGGTCTCTCCAAACACAAAATAAAGCACTTTAAATATATCAAGAAGGAAACCTCACTTTGCTGAGGTTTTTTATGAGTAGTTTTTATAAAGTGAACTGCGTACAATACGCTTTTGATTTATTTGACTGTTGCTTTGTTATGCTCAAAATCTATTTAACAGATACTCAAACCCATATCCAATTTTCAGATATTCCAAATGAAAATCCTGTTAAGTTTCTGTTAAATTTAAAAAAAATATTTCCTAGTACAGCCGATCTATTATTACCTGTACTACCTGAAGACAACAATTTAGAAAACGTAACATGGGAAGCTACATCGAGTGATTTTGATGTATTTAAAAAGCTTGTTGAAGGTTGGGGAATTATTGAGCTACGCCTAAGTGCAATCACAACATATAAAGATAAAAATTTTGCGAATGATTTAGTGAAGAAAGCGCAGATCAGACGTAAGCAAATTTCCCAAAAGCATCCTCAGTTATCATTGATTGAGCTTGATTATATTTTAATGCACGAAATCCATGCTTTGATTGATGCTGAATTAGTAATGATTGGAGAAAAATTCTATTTACCTAAGTTAAGAGAACTTTGGAAAGGAAATTTCTCTGAACAAATTTTGCAATGCAAATTCTAAAAATCTAAAGCAGACAAATCGTCTGCTTTTTTTATTCTTGAGCAAATTTAGAGTAGAATAAAGAACGACCTACAAAGAATTACAACATATTCATGTCCGTATTTCACTACGGCATATATATTGCTTATAGGGATATAAATATTATTGCGGGAGAGAAGTTCTTCAATGAACTCGCCGAAGGAGCAACGACCCCGGAAACTCTCAGGCAAAAGGACTGTAATAATATAAATACAATCTGGAGAGCAGTGCTCTTAATGTAGAAACAACACAATCTATTTTCTACACAAAACACTCACCGAAGGGGAAGGCTTAATGATTAATTGGTAATCATCTGCCGAAACTCTCAGGTACCATGACAGATGGGGCTATACAAAAAAGGAATGCTTTGCATTTCTAGGAGTTAGCTATGCCTCATGTTGTTGTTATTGGTGCGGGGATTACGGGTGTAACGTCTGCATATGAATTAATAAAATTAGGTTATCAAGTGACGGTAATCGATCGTCATCTATTTCCAGCAATGGAAACCTCTTTTGCGAATGGGGGGCAGTTATCCGCTTGTAATGCTGAAGTCTGGAATCAAAAAGCAACAGTGCTAAAGGGCATTAAATGGATGAGTAAAAAAGATGCACCATTGTTGCTCAATCCTTCATTCAGTGTGCATAAATATCGTTGGTTGGTCGAATTCTTAACACATATTAAAAACTACAAAGCAAATACCATTGAAACAGTGGGTTTAGCACTTATGGCTAGACAACGTCTTTTTGAGGTGGCTGAAAAAGAGAATCTGTCATTTGATCTTGAAAAGCGTGGCATTTTGCACATGTACCATACAAAAGAAGATTTCGAAATTGCAAAAAAAGTGAATGATATCTTAGTAGAAGGAAAACTTGAGCGTAATGCAATCACTCCAGAGGAAATGAGAGCAATAGAGCCTACGTTGACTGGAGATTATTATGGTGGATATTACACAGCTGGAGATGCGACTGGAGATATCCATAAATATTCAGTAGGCTTAGCACAAAAAACTGAAGAATATGGTGTTAATTATCGCTTTGGATTAGATGTTGTAGACGTAAAATGTTTACAAGACAAAGTGATTATTCAATGTAAAAAAAGCTCTGAAAATATGGATGCTGAATCTGAAGAGCACACTGAAATTGAAGCGGATTTGATTGTTGTGTGTGGTGGTGTGGGAAGTTATCAGTTAGCAGATATGCTTGGAGATAGCGTCAATGTGTATCCAGTGAAAGGATACTCAATCACAGTGCAACTCAAAGATGAACGTAGTGTCAAGAATGCACCTTGGGTCAGTCTGTTAGATGAAAGTGCAAAAATTGTGACATCACGCTTGGGTGCAGATCGTTTCCGTGTGGCTGGTACAGCTGAATTTAATGGCTATAACCGTGATATACGTGCTGATCGGATTCAACCATTAATCAATTGGGTTAACCAAAATTTTGATATTTCTACAGAGCATTCAGTACCTTGGGCGGGATTGCGTCCAATGATGCCAAATATGCTGCCTGTCGTTAAGCAAGGTCGACAATCACGTGTTTTCTATAATACGGGACATGGACATTTAGGATGGACATTATCAGCAGCTACTGCTGTGATTATTAGTCAAGAAATCTCACAAAAATTTCCAAACTAAATTAAAAATGCCGATGTTTATACATCGGCATTTTTTCATAATTCTTCTTAATCGTATAAACGATATATTCCTGTAAAACGCTCACATCCTTTTTGATCACTTTTAATAACAAGTAGAGCTTTTTGAAAATCAAACTGATATTGGCATTTCTTTTCATTATCAATAATTTGGTTCTTTTTTTCGGGTGTGCTGTATGCAAGCAGAGACATAGTTTGAGTTTCAATGCGATTGTTTGGATTGCGGTAGGCTATACCTTCAATTTTTAGCTTATCTTTATCAAGTTGATGAATCTTTAAATGCACAGGAAGCTCAGACAATCTACCATTCTCAAATTTTAAATAATGTTGCGTGAGCGTTTGATTCATCGATGTATAAAAGTTCAAATCATCAAAACGCAAATCAAATTGTTGCTGAAAACATGTCTTTGATTTGCATTGTTGAATTTGATTAAGCCAGAGTTTTTGCGTGTCGTGTAAAAGTTGCAAAGGTGCATCTGTAACAAGATAAGCTGTTAAAAACTTATTATTTAGCTTTTGAACATTATCCGAATGTTGCTGTAAGCAAATTTTCTTTCCTTGAAATTTGCTATTAGTACAATCGATAGATTTCGCGTACACAAATGTTGAGCAAAAACAACTCAATGTAATAATGTAACCCGTTTTCTTTAATTGATTTCTTACAGTGTTAAACAGCATAATCACTTATACTTTCAGTCTAATTTGCTCAACGTACTATAGCGAAATAGAAAGCCTGAATACAAGATTTGTTCGGTATATTGTAAAAGGAAAATCATATGGTTGCTCAAATTCGTATTGGACAAGGGATCGATGTACATGCGTTTGAAGAAGGTGACTTTGTAACTCTAGCAGGTATTAAAATTCCACATACTCAGGGTTTAAAAGCACATTCAGATGGTGACGTTGTATTGCATGCGCTTTGCGATGCGTTATTAGGTGCATTAGCATTAGGCGATATAGGCCAGCATTTCCCAGATACTGATCCACGATACAAAGGTGCTGATAGTCGAGTTTTGCTCAAGCATGTGTATCAGTTAATCTTAGATCGAGGTTATCATCTAAATAATGCAGATATTACAGTTGCATGTGAGCGTCCAAAGCTTGCTAAGCATAATTTAGAAATGCGCCAATCTATCGCGGATGTTTTAGATGTGGATGTGACGCAAATTAGTATTAAGGCAACAACAACAGAACAGCTTGGATTTACTGGTCGTCAAGAGGGTATCTTAGCGACAGCGACGGTTTTAATTTCTCATCAAGTAAAATGATTTGTATTAATCAGTGACTGTTCTAGTTCTAATGTTGATTTTCTTCCTTGTAGCTGTAATGAAACACTGTGAATTAGACCAGTCCAAGTTTCATTAGGTTCCCATACCTGATGAAGTAACTCTTGGGCAGTTGGCATATCCATATCCATATAATACTGACGATATAAATAAATCAAACAACTCGCACGCATATTTTTTGCGCAGTGTAGCCAGACAATTTCATTTTTAACAAGATGATCTATTAAATCTAAAACAAGTAAGCATTGATCAGAGCTTGGAACTTCCCAGTCAATTGGAATGTGTATGTAATTCAGCCCGATATCTAAGCAAATTTGATCTTGGTGATTGAGATGATCTGCAGATTTACTAGTAGATAGATTAATAACGGTACTGCACCCATATTCTTTAATATGATGAAGTTGATCTATAGTGGGTTGCGCCGAGTTAAATAAGTGCTCATGGACAAAGGAAAAGTGTGGTACTTGTGATAAAGCTTGTTCTAAGGAAGTCATAATATCTACTATTTAATTAGTTTGCTTCTCAAAATATGAGAAATTTACACTAAAGTATTTAATCTAATATACGTCTTTTACTTCAAGTCTTCAATTTTTGTCAAAAAAAACAGCATCAATTGATGCTGTTTTTTTCATTTAGTCTTTCTTTAAATTTTCATTAAGCAAGAATTCCATTAATGCTTTTTGTGCATGCAAACGGTTTTCTGCTTCAGACCAAACCACAGAGTTTTTGTGATCAAGCATATTTTCTGAAATCTCTTCGCCACGATGAGCAGGTAAGCAATGCATAAACAAACAGTCTGGATGTGCCAAATCCATGAGTTTTTCATTTACTTGGAAGTCAGCAAATGCTTTTTCTCTTAATTTTTGCTCTTCTTCTTGCCCCATGCTTGCCCAGACGTCTGTCACGATCAGATCTGCATTCACTGCTGCATCTTCAGCTTTATTGAAAACTTCAACACAGTCGGCAAATTCAGCTAAAAATTCAGGTTTCGGTTCGTAACCTTCTGGAGATGCAATTTTGAGTTTGAAACCCATCATGTGAGCAGCTTCGATATACGAATTACACATGTTATTGCCATCACCAATCCATGCAACTGTTCGACCTTTGATACTACCTCGATGCTCTTCATAAGTTTGCAGATCTGCAAGAAGTTGGCAAGGGTGATGATCGTCAGTGAGACCGTTGATTACAGGTACAGTAGAATAAGACGCAAAGCGCTCTACGATGTCATGACCGAATGTACGAATCATAACGATATCTAGCATGCTTGAAATTACACGAGCTGAATCTTCAATTGGTTCGCCACGACCAAGCTGAGTATCGCGCGGAGATAGGAAAATGGCATTACCACCGAATTGGCAAATTCCAGCTTCGAATGAAATACGAGTACGTGTACTTGATTTTTCGAAGATCATTCCCAAAACTTTACCAACAAAAGGCTGGAATACCGTATTGCTATGTTGCATGCGTTTAAGTTCATGAGCACGATCTAAAATGCGTTGCAATTCTAAAGAAGACAGGTCTCTTAAAGTCAGGAAATGCCGAAGCGCCATAATTACTCCCACAATAATTATTGAATAAAAACAATAATTAAATGTTGTTTAATGGGTGGTGAACAAAAAAGGAATTGACTACTATACTATACGCTCAAGAAAAAGCAAAAGAATTAGACTTTTTGATGAGCTTTTAGAAACAAATCAACAGAAAAATCAATATAATCAAATATTTCTTTGTCTTCAGCGGGTACATCTAGACCCATCAAAATACGCCATTCAACATCCCGAAGAATTCCAAAATACATCGTGGCTGAAAATTTCGGCTTTTCGCAAAAAATTTCACCTGAATGATGAGCTTGTTCTAGCGCAAGTGAAACACTGTTTTGAATGTTCATCGCACATTTATTATAAAGATAGTGGGCAAGGTCGGTATTGTTTTGTGATTGCTCAAGAAACATACGCATGAATGCAATATTTTTAGGCTGTATGATGTGTTGATAAAATCTTTGCAGCGTTTGTACAAGGTAATTTCTTAAGTTTGTAACATTACAAATGTATGGTAAGCATATATCTTTGAAGAAGACTTCGCGGCGGTAATCGCAGATCGCAGTGAAAAGCCCTTCTTTATTGCCAAAATACTTATAAATTGATGTTTTTGAACCGCCGGCATGATGAACAATATCATCTAAAGAAACAGCATCATAACCGCGTTCTAAGAACAGATCAGTTGCACAAATCAGCAGTGCAAGTCGACGCTCTTGTCCACGACGAGTTTGAGGTTGTTCACAACTTGGATAACAAAGATCAGTCATTACTCTGGCTTAGATATAGCGGGATTTTTAATAGTATATCAAAAACCCTATGTAAAGTATGGTTATGAGCTAGATCAATGTTTCAAAACGTCTCAAATAAAAAGCGAGTCATATTGACTCGCTTTTTATGGTTTATGCACTGCGGACTTCGTCATCATCCTCGTCATCAGCAGAGTCCATACCAAGCTCCTTTAACTTTCTGGTCAAGGTATTACGTCCCCAACCTAAAAGTTCAGCCGCATGACGTTTACGACCACGAGTTTGTTGAAGTGCTGCATTAATCAATGTTTTCTCAAACATTGGGGTGGCGATGTCTAAAAGTTTCATTTCGCCATTTTTAAGTTTTTGAATTGCCCATTGACCCAATAACTCATCCCAGTGATGAACAGCAATTCGGTCTACGATTGCAGGACTAGTCGTTGCAACAGATGCAGTTGGATCATTGTTCGATTTTTGGAGAGGAACTTGCTTCAATTCAGCAGGCAGATCTTCAGGATAGACTTCACGACCTGTGATCATGACAGTTAACCAACGGCAGGTATTTTCTAATTGACGGACGTTGCCCGGCCAAGGTAATTGCTGCATATAATCTGTGGTTTCAGATCTAAGGATTTTAGGGCTTACACCAAGTTCTTTGCCTGCACGAGCAAGGAAGTGTTGAGCAAGCATCGGAATATCTTCGCTGCGATGAGAAAGCTTTGGAATATGAATGCGAATAACATTGAGACGATGATATAAGTCTTCACGGAAGCGACCTTCATTCACTAATTTTTCAAGGTCTTGGTGCGTTGCAGCAACAATACGCACATCGACTTTTACTGGAACATGCCCGCCTACACGATAGAACTCACCATCAGCAAGTACGCGGAGTAATCTAGTTTGAGTCTCAAATGGCATATCACCAATTTCATCTAAGAATAGTGTGCCGCCATTTGCTTGTTCAAAACGTCCTTGATGTTGAGTGTTAGCGCCTGTGAAAGCACCTTTCTCATGTCCAAATAACTCAGTTTCAATCAAGTCTTTTGGAATAGCAGCCATGTTTAATGCAATGAAAGGTTTTGCACGACGTGGTGAGTGTTTGTGCAGTGCATGTGCAACTAACTCTTTACCTGTACCAGATTCACCGTTAATTAATACGGTGATATGAGATTGTGATAAGCGACCAATTGCACGGAAAACCTCTTGCATTGCAGGAGATTCACCAATGATTTCTGTAGATTGCAGAGGTGCTGCTGCTTTGGTTGCTTCTTGTTGCTGCAGCTTATTGAGATGTAGAATCGCACGATTAACTAAAGCGAGTGCTTCATCAATATCAAATGGTTTTGGTAAATACTCAAAAGCACCCGTCTGATAACTTGAGACAGCAGACTCCAAATCTGAGTGTGCAGTCATAATGATGACTGGAAGTTCTGGATGAGTATTTTTAACTTTAGATAAGAAAGTTAAACCATCAATTCCTGGCATCCTGATATCAGTTAGAATGACATCAGGAGCTTCATCGTGTAAACGTTCAAGCGCTGTTTGTGCTTCTTCAAAATTGGTAACGTCAAAACCTTCTTCTTTGAATGTTTTTTCAAGTACCCAACGCATGGCACGATCGTCATCAATTACCCAAATTTTATTTCGTGACACGGTCTGACTCCCAAGGTAGATATAAGCTAAATATGGTTTTTCCAGGAATGGATTGACATTCAATCATTCCGTTATGTTGATGCATAATATTTTGCGCGATACTGAGGCCTAAACCTGTACCTTTTGCTCGCCCAGTGACTAAAGGGTAAAATACTGATTCTAAAATACTTTCTGGTACACCTGGTCCATTGTCCTCAATATCTACTCTTACAGTTGAACGGTTTAAAACACCATTTATGGTGACGAGACGTTGGATACGAGTGCGAAGGGTAAGCTCTGGTTCAGAATCTACGAAAAATTCTTTATTTTCAGTCATCGCTTGCACAGCATTTACACTGATATTCAGCATGACTTGAATAAGTTGATCTCGGTCGGCCATAACATCTGGCAGAGATAAGTCATAATCACGTGTGATCTTAATTTTTTTCTTGGTCTGGTTCGCGATTAATGATCTAACTCTTTCTAATGGCTCATGGACATTAACATGTTCATAACTTGGTAATTGGCGTGAACCTAACATGGTATCAGCGAGATTAGTCAATCGATCAACTTCATTAATAATGATATCTGTAAATTCTCGATAACTATCATCACTTAAGCTTCGTGCAAGTAATTGTGTTGCTCCACGTATGCCTGCCAATGGATTCTTAATTTCATGAGCAACACCACGAACAAGTTGACGAGCAACTTGATGTTGTTGCACTAAATTTTCCTCTTTCGAAATTTTAAGCATTCGATCGATAGGGTTGAGTTCAATTAATAATAATGGGTGATAGCTTTTACCTGAATTTAATTGGGAAACGGTATAGTCAACATGAATCGGTTTGAAGTTGACATTAATTACCGCTTCACGTCGGGTGTAATGCTGACCACTGTTTAAAGTATTAAGCAAGGCTTCGTAAGTATTAAAAGTATCATCATGTGCATGGAGTAAATTTAAGACAGGTTGACCTGATGCGCGCAATAAACTGATATCAAACAATGCTTCACAAGCTGAATTCAGATAAAAAATATTTAACTTACTATCGACCAATAAGATGGCAGTCGTCAGATTATCTACTAGAAGTCGATAGTCGATAGTGGTGTGTTGATCCATTTGTGAATCGTCCTGTATTAAAATGGCGCAATTAATATCAATATAAAAGAATAGCCATTAACGTATTGAATCTTAATAATGCAAAATACAAGCCAACTTTGTATTAGCGGAATTTCAATAACTTATTTCGTTAATGTTCTATTTATACGTTATTTTTCACATACATTAAGTTATTTTGAAATTTTATAGTGTTCTAAATTGGTGCAATGTTGGTTTTTGTTAAAAATACTGGTTGTATTTTGGTGCATTACACAAAGAGATGGCTTTGCAGCTATGCGGAAGGCGAGAAAAGACATACAATACGCCGATTCAAGTGGAGCGCAGATTCATGAAGACCCCCAAAGTCGGTTTTGTATCTTTAGGTTGTCCTAAGGCATTGGTAGATTCTGAACGAATTTTAACTCAGTTAAAGACTGAAGGTTATCAAGTTGCATCAGATTATGACGGTGCAGATTTGGTTGTTGTTAACACCTGTGGTTTTATTGAATCTGCAGTACAAGAGTCTTTAGACGCGATTGGCGAAGCCATGAGCGAAAATGGTCGAGTTATCGTAACAGGTTGTTTAGGTAAAGACGAAGACAAAATTCGCCAAATGCACCCAAATGTACTTAAAGTAACAGGTGCAGCAGCATATCAGGATGTAATGGAAGCAGTACATGAGTATGTACCTGCACCGCCAAAACACAATCCTTTTATTGACTTGGTACCTGAACAAGGTGTGCGTTTGACACCTAAACACTATGCTTATTTGAAAATATCAGAAGGGTGTAATCACCGTTGTACATTCTGCATTATTCCAAGTATGCGGGGTGATCTAGTATCACGTCCAGTAGGCAGTGTATTAGATGAAGCAGCAGCATTAAAGCGCGCTGGCGTCAAAGAAGTTCTCGTAATTTCTCAAGATACTTCAGCTTATGGTGTGGACACCAAATACAAATTAGACTTTTGGAATGGCCAGCCTGTTAAAACCAAGTTTTACGACATGTGTGAAGCGTTAGGGCAACTTGGTATTTGGGTTCGCCTACATTATGTCTACCCATATCCACATGTTGATGCAGTAATTGATCTAATGGCTCAAGGGAAAATCCTGCCGTATTTAGATATTCCTTTTCAGCATGCCAGTCCGAGCATCTTAAAATTGATGAAGCGACCAGCTCATAGTGAAAATACATTAGAGCGTTTGAAGTTGTGGCGTGAAAAATGCCCTGAATTGGTGATTCGTTCTACCTTCGTGGTTGGTTTCCCTGGCGAAACAGAAGAAGATTTCCAAATATTGCTTGATTGGTTAAAAGAAGCTCAGTTGGATCGCGTAGGTTGCTTTACTTATTCACCTGTAGAGGGTGCAACGGCAAATGATCTTCCTGATCACGTACCTGAAGAAATTAAGCAAGAACGTTATGAACGTTTTATGGAAGTCCAACAGGAAATTTCTGCTGCAAAATTACAAAAGCGTATCGGTCAAAAGATGACTGTGCTTGTAGACAGCTTGGAAGATGAATTTCCAGTAGCGGTGGCGCGTTCTTACGCGGATGCACCTGAAATTGACGGTAATGTTTTTGTAGAAGATATTGATAAAAGTGTGATTAAAGCAGGTGATCTGCTTGAAGTCGAAATTACTGATGCGGATGAATATGATTTATTTGCAAAGTTAATTCAGATTAAGTCTGCTTAATATTAAATGCGATAAAAGAATTTATGAGATTGGTCGGTTTGGAGTAAAAGTATGTCAGCTTCTAAAAATCCACGTTATGCACGTATTTTGTTAAAGCTTTCTGGTGAAGCTTTAGCGGGTAATAAAGATATGGGTATTGATGCCCAAGTCCTTGATCAAATGTCGCTTTCGATTGCTCACTTGGTTGGTTTAGGTGTACAAGTCGGAATTGTAGTTGGTGGCGGTAACTTATATCGTGGAAGTCAGTTACAAAAAGACGGTTTGGTTGGGCGTGTAACTGGTGACCAAATGGGGATGCTGGCTACAGTTATGAATGGTTTAGCAATGCGTGATGCATTAGTGCGTCGCAACATTAAAACACGTTTAATGTCTGCTCTTCCGATCGGAACAGTTGTTGAATCTTATTCAAGTCGTGATGCGATTCGTCATTTAAGCCAAGGTGAAGTTTGTGTGTTTGTAGCAGGAACGGGAAATCCGTTCTTTACAACTGATACAGCAGCTTGTTTGCGTGGTATCGAGATTGAGGCAAACCTTATTTTGAAAGCGACGAAAGTTGATGGTGTCTACAACAAAGATCCAAGCAAATATGACGATGCTGTGAAGTACGATAACTTAACTTTCGATCAAGTACTTGATGAAAAGCTTGGTGTAATGGACTTAACTGCGATTTGCTTGTGTCGTGACCATAATGTTCCATTGCAAGTTTTTGATATGAACAAATCTGGTGCATTGCTTTCTGTAGTAATGGGCGAAAAAGAGGGTACTCACGTTACGAACTAATGTACGTGAGACCGAAAGCTCTTTATACTAATGTTTAAATATTTTGTAATACCTAATGAATAAGTAAGGAAGATCATATGATTAACGATCTCAAAAAAGATAGCGAACAGCGCATGCAGAAAACACTTGATTCTTTAGAACAAGGTTTTGCTAAAGTTCGTACTGGACGTGCTCACCCATCAATTTTAAATGGTGTGATGGTTCCTTACTATGGTTCTGACGTTCCTTTGAATCAAGTTGCTAACGTAGGTGTTGAAGATTCTCGTACGCTTATTGTTCAGCCATTTGAGCGTACAATGGTTTCTGCAATTGATAAAGCAATTCGTGAAAGTGATTTGGGTTTAAACCCAATTACAGCTGATTCAATTCGTGTACCTTTACCTGCGTTGACTGAAGAAACTCGTCGTGACATGCAAAAAGTTGCTCGTAATGAAGCTGAAAATGCAAAAGTTGCTATTCGAAACATTCGTCGTGATGTTTTAGGTGATATCAAAGCATTATTGAAAGAAAAAGAAATTTCTGAAGATGATGAACGCCGTGCTGGTGAAGATATTCAAAAGATCACAGATAAATATGTTGCAGAAGTAGATAAACGTCTAGCTGCAAAAGAAGCAGAATTAATGAAGGTCTAATTTTTATGACCTTACAAGAAGAACCGCTTCTTCCAAAACATGTTGCCATCATTATGGATGGCAACAATCGTTTTGCAAAAAAAAATAAATTGCAAAAAGGTGATGGGCATCGTGAAGGTAAGAATGTCCTTGATCCGATCGTTGAACATTGTAAAAGAGTGGGTGTTCAAGCTTTAACTGTTTTTGCATTTTCAAGTGAAAATTGGAATAGACCTCAGTTCGAAGTTGATTTGCTAATGAAATTGTTAGAAGACACAATTCATGAACAACTACCTCGAATGGAAAAATTCAATATAGCATTACGTTTCATTGGTGATCGTTCTAAATTATCAAATGAATTAAAAGATTTAATGTTATATGCAGAACAAAAAACGGCATCTTTCAATTCTATGACTCTAACGATTGCAATCAGTTATGGCGGAATGTGGGATATGGCGCATGCAGCCAAGTGTATCGCTCAAGATGTTGTAGATGGAAAAGTTCAAGTAGATCAGATAAATGTTGATTTATTCGATAAATATGTCAGTCTAAATGACTTACCTGCCGTAGATTTATTAATACGTACAGGTGGAGATTATCGTTTATCTAACTTCTTACTTTGGCAAGCGGCATATGCAGAATTGTATTTTACAGATACATTATGGCCTGAGTTTACAGTAAAAGAATTAGACCACGCTTTTGATGTATTTTCAGGGCGAGAAAGACGTTTTGGTAAAACATCTGAACAGATTCAACAAGCGAAAATAGAGAATTAATAATGTTAGAGCGGATTATAACCGCATTGGTATTAGTTGCTGTTGTTTTAAGTTGCATGTTTGCAACGCAATCACATTATCCAATGTTTATTCTTATGATCTTAGCTGCGGGGGTGGCTGGATATGAGTGGTTTAAACTTATGCCTCATGGCGAAGCACTGGTTTCAAAGCCTAAAGCTTGGATTTATGGTGGATGCGTAGCAGCAGTTTCAACTCTTGCGTTGTTTTTTGATGATGTTGCTTTATTACTGTGGGCTGCATCTATTTTAACTTGGCTAGGTAGTATTTACTGGGTCAAAAACTTCCCTGAATCTGATAACTGGTACAATGTATCTTTGTATGCCATAGGTTTTATCCTAATTTCTGCTGCGGTCACCGCATTATATTCAGTTTGGCATAGTTCGCCATGGTGGTTAATGTATTTGTTCCTTCTTGTTTGGGGAGCGGATAGTGGTGCATATTTTGTCGGTCGTAAGTTTGGTAAGAAAAAACTTGCTCCAACAGTTAGCCCAAATAAATCAGTTGAAGGATTATATGGTGGTGTTGCGACGACAGTAATTATTATGTTGGTTGTACAATATTCATATTTAAATTTAACTGCTATTCAACTTATCCTATTTTTAGTTCTATCAATCATCACAGTCTTTGCATCTGTTCTAGGTGACTTGTTTGAGTCAATGATTAAACGCCGTGCTGGAATCAAAGATTCTGGTCGCGTTTTGCCTGGACATGGTGGTGTACTTGACCGAATTGATTCTTTGCTTGCGGCAGCACCAATTTTTGCTGCAGGTATGTATATTTTGAAACTCATTGGTGTAGATCTTTAAATGACGCAAGCTGTATGTATATTGGGTGTCACTGGTTCAATTGGTCAAAGTACATTAAAAGTATTGGAGCAGCATCCAGACCAATACAATGTGTTTGCAGTCTCTGCATATAGTCGTTTAGATGAACTTTTAAAAATATGTAAGCAACATCGTCCAAAAGTTGTTGTTGTGCCTAATGAAAAAGCACTTGAGTTAAAACAACTTTTTAATCAAGAAAATTTAATAAATATAGAGATACTCACTGATCAATCTGGCTTGATTGCAATCGCTGAACATGCCGATGTTGATATTGTCATGGCAGCAATTGTGGGTGCTGCAGGATTACTTCCTACTTTGGCGGCTGTAAAAGCTGGCAAAAGAGTACTCCTAGCAAATAAAGAATCATTAGTTATGTCAGGTGATATTATGATGCAGGCTGCACGTCAGCATGGTGCATTATTATTACCTGTTGATTCTGAGCATAATGCGATTTTCCAGTCTTTACCGCATGATTATCTGGATGTAGAAAGAACAGGACAGCCTCAGTTAGGTGTTTCTCAAATCTTATTAACGGCTTCAGGTGGACCTTTTTTAAATCATACTCTTGATCAATTAAAAGATGTGACACCTCAACAAGCTTGTAAACATCCGAATTGGTCAATGGGACAAAAAATCTCAGTCGATTCTGCCACTTTAATGAATAAAGGTCTTGAGCTTATCGAGGCTTGTCATTTGTTTTCAATTTCAGAACATTTTGTTACAGTCGTGGTTCATCCACAAAGTATCATTCATTCAATGGTGCAATATGTGGATGGTTCAACTTTGGCACAAATGGGAAATCCTGACATGTGTACTCCAATTGCACATGCGTTGGCTTGGCCAAAACGTTTAAAAACAGATGTTCCTGCATTAAACCTATTTGATGTAGCTCACTTAAATTTTCAATCTCCTGACACTATTCGTTTTCCAGCATTAGATCTTGCACGTCAAGCCATGCGTGCTGGTGGGTTGGCACCAACTGTACTCAATGCTGCAAATGAAGTTGCAGTAGCAGCATTTTTAAAACAGCAGATAGGTTTCACACAAATACCACAACTTGTCGATTATGCTTTGCAAAATGTACAAAATGCTAAAGCAGAAAATATAGACATCATTTTGCATACTGATATGATCGCAAGACAAATTGCTGAAAAACACATTGTGGATATAGGAGGCTAAATCGTATGAATGCACTGTTTATGATTGTTGCAGCGATTTTGTTGCTTGGTCCATTAATTGCAATTCATGAATTTGGTCATTATTGGGTGGCACGTAAACTCGGTGTAAAAGTTCTAGTATATTCAATTGGTTTTGGTCCTACTTTATTTAAATGGCAGTCTAAAAAATCAGGTATTCAATATCAATTGTCAGCATTACCACTTGGTGGCTACGTAAAAATGCTAGATGAACGAGAGGGTAATGTTGCTACTGAAGATTTGCCGTATGCTTTTAATCGTCAGTCTCCTTGGAAGCGTATAGCCATTGTTGCAGCAGGTCCTTTAATCAATTTGATCTTTGCTATTTTCCTTTTTTGGATTCTATTTTTACCTGCTCAAGAACAACTTAACACGCGCATTGGTAAAATTATGCCAAACACACCAGCTGCTCAAGTTGATTTGAAAGTTGGTGATAAAATCATAGAGGTGGATGGGCAAACAACGCCGACATGGGAAAAATTAAACTATACGCTTGTTGATAGAGTTGGCGAAACTGGACAAGTTTCAGTTGTTGTTGATCGCAATGGTACTGAGAAGCAATTTAGTTTACCGATTAAAGATTTTTTAAAGGATCAGAGCCAATCACCATTGGATGTTTTAGGCTTTCTTCCATACCGTCCAGTGATTCCTGCAACTGTTAAAGAGCTAAGTGAAGATGGTGCAGCGATTCGTCAAGGCATGAAAGTTGGTGATCGTATAGTTTCGATCAATGGTGTCGCCATGAAAGATTGGTTCGATGTTGTTGATGTAGTGCAAAAATCTCCTGAAAAATTACTCAATATTGCTGTTGATCGTAAAGGTCAAATTGTTAACTTACAGGTTATGCCTCAAGGTCAGCGCGATAATATGGGTAATGTATCGGGCGTGCTTGGTGTGAAAAGTGATGTGGGTAAGATCATTATCCCGAATGAATACAAGCAAACAATCCAATATTCACCACTAGAAGCTTTAGGTGTTGCAGTTGATAAAACTGTTCAGCTCTCTAATATGATTTTTAACTCAATTGTTAAAATGGTGCGTGGTTTAATTGGTTTGGATAATTTATCTGGTCCAATTACGATTGCAAAAGTTGCGGGTCAGAGTGCTGAAATGGGATGGCAAACATTTATATCCTTTATGGCATTGATGAGTGTAAGTTTGGGTATTTTAAATCTATTGCCTATTCCTATGCTCGATGGTGGTCATTTAGTTTATTACTTTATCGAAGCAATTCGTGGTAAACCTGTTTCTGAACAAATACAGATATTTGGTCTAAAAGTTGGTATGGTACTGCTCGGTAGCATGATGCTTTTGGCTTTATTTAACGACTTCATGCGCTTATAAGCGCAAATGGAATTTAACTTACTGGAAAATATATGGGCATGCGTCACACACATTTATTAATGCCTTTGGCACTGGTTAGTGCGATGGCAGCGGTACAACAAGTATACGCAGCAGATGAGTTTATTGCACAAGATATACGAATTGATGGCCTTGTGCGTTTAACACCTGCGAGTATCTATTCGATGTTACCAGTAAATAGTGGCGACAGAGTCAGCGATCCAATGATTGCCGAATCGATTCGTACTCTTTATGCTTCAGGTCTTTTTGATGATATTAAGGCATTTAAAGAAAATAATGTCCTTGTTTTCAAAGTGATTGAACGCCCTGTAATTTCAAAATTGGAATTTAAAGGCAATAAACTTATTCCGAAAGAAGCCTTGGAACAAGGTTTGCAAAAGATGGGAATTGCTGAGGGTGAAGTTTTCAAAAAATCTGCTTTGCAGATTATTGAAACAGAACTTGAACAGCAATATACACAACAAGGCCGTTATGATGCTGATGTAACGGTAGAAACTGTTGCTCGACCAAATAACCGCGTTGAATTAAAGCTGAATTTCAACGAAGGTACGCCAGCAAAAGTTTTTGATATCAATATCATTGGTAATACGGTATTTAGTGACAGTGATATTAAACAGGCTTTCGCTGTTAAAGAAAGTGGTTGGGCATCTGTCGTTACACGTAATGACCGTTATGCACGTGAGAAAATGGCTGCGAGCTTAGAGGCTTTACGCGCTTTATATCTAAACAAAGGTTATATCAACTTTAATATTATTAACTCTCAATTGAATATCAGTGAAGATAAAAAGAATATCTTTATTGAAGTATCAGTTGATGAGGGTAGCCAGTTTAAATTCGGCGAAACAAAATTCTTAGGCGATGCTTTATATAAGCCGGAAGAATTACAAGCTCTAAAACTTTATAAAGATGGTGAAACTTATTCACAAGAAAAAGTGAATGCTGTAAAACAATTATTGCTTCGCAAGTATGGTAATGCTGGTTATTACTACGCTGAGGTAAACGTAGTTCCTGAGATTAATAATCAGACTGGTATCGTTAATTTAAATTACTATATCAATCCAGGTCAGCAAGTTACAGTTCGTCGTATCAATTTCACTGGTAACAGTAAAACAGCTGATGAAGTTTTACGTCGTGAAATGCGCCAAATGGAAGGTGCGTTGGCGAGTAACGAGAAGATTGATCTCTCTAAAGTTCGTTTAGAACGTACAGGTTTCTTCAAAACTGTAGATGTCAAACCAGTTCGTGTTCCAAATTCTCCTGACCAAGTTGATTTAAATGTGAATGTTGAAGAACAACATTCAGGTACAACAACTCTTGCTGTGGGTTATTCTCAGAATGGTGGTATTACATTCCAAGCGGGTCTGAGCCAAACTAACTTTATGGGTACAGGAAATCGAGTATCTGTTGATTTATCTCGTTCTGAAACTCAAGATTATTATAACCTCAGCGTAACTGACCCATACTTTACAATTGATGGTGTAAGCCGTGGTTATAACGTTTACTATCGTAAAACCAAATTAAATGAAGATTATAACGTTAATAACTATGTAACTGACAGTTATGGCGGTAGTTTAAGCTTTGGTTATCCTATCGATGAAAATCAAAGCTTAAGTGCTTCTTTGGGTGTTGATAAGACCAAAGTTAGAACGGGCCCAAGTGTTTCAACTTATATTCGTGATTATTTGTTAGCAAATGGCGGTAAAGAAACTCATAGATCAGCTGAATATTGTCGCGTAGAACTAGAGCCTATAAAAAATGAACAAGGGGAAATTACTGGTTATAAACCATGTCCAGAAGATCAAACATATACTTTTGCAGATCAGTTTGAAGGCGATTTCTTAACCTATATGCTTAATTTGGGTTGGTCTTACAATACACTGAATCGTCCGATTTTCCCTACTTCGGGTATGTCACATCGAGTTGGTTTAGAAGTTGGTTTGCCAGGTAGTGATGTTGAATACCAAAAAGTGACCTATGATGCGCAAGCATTTATGCCATTAGGTAATAATTTTGTACTGCGTGGCTATGGTAAGTTGGGCTATGGTAATGATTTACCATTCTATAAAAACTTCTATGCAGGTGGTTATGGCTCAGTACGTGGTTATGAAAACAGTACTTTAGGTCCAAAATATCCAAGCGTAATTTTCCAAGAAACAGGAAAAAATGACCCGAATCCAGAAGAAGTTGGTGGTAACGCCTTAGTACAATTTGGTACTGAACTTGCGATCCCATTGCCATTCAAAGGTGATTGGACTCGTCAAGTAAGACCTGTAGTGTTTGCTGAAGGTGCACAAGTCTTCGATACACAATGTGATGTGCCTAAAGGCGATCTATTAGTTGATGGTAATAGGGTTGATATCAAACAATATTGCAAAGACAACTATAAGTTTGATTTTGGCAACATGCGTTACAGTGTTGGTGTCGGTTTTACTTGGATTACGATGATCGGTCCTTTATCTCTAAGCTATGCATTTCCGCTTAATGATAAGAAAGGCGATGATACAAAATCTATTCAATTTGAAATCGGTCGTACTTTCTAAGTACGACTTTCCCCTAAAAATATAGAAAAGGAAGTAAGAAATAATGAAAAGATTATCAATATTGATGGTTGCTTTAGGTTTAACGGTTACAGCAAATGCAGGTGGTATTGCGGTTGTAGACTTAGCTAAAGTTGTTGAAAGTAGTACATATCTAAAGCAGCAAAATGCTAGTTTAGGTCAATCGGTAAAACCTACTTCGACTAAACTAGAGCAGTTAGGTAAGGAAATTGAAGGTCTTCAACAGAAAGCTCAATCAGCGAATCAAGCTGATTTACAAAAACTTTCTGCTCAATACCAAGCCAAAGTTAATGAGTTCAATACAACTCAACAAAGTTTACAAACTAAAGTACAGTCATCTCTACAAACGATGAATACAACTTTTGAAAATCGTGTAAAGCAAGCTGCTGAACAATTGAGAAAAGAGAATAACTTAGACTTTATTTTAAATAAAAATTCTACGATTGCCTCTGACGCTCAGTATGATTTAACTGATAAAATGATCCAAAAGGTCAATGCAATGAAATAATCAATGAATAGACGTAGTTATCGTTTAGAAGAGATTGCTCACCTTGTACAAGGTGAGTATTTCGGTCAAAAAGATTTTCAGATTCATAATTTAGCAAGTTTAGAACACGCAGAGAATTATCACATTTGCTTTGTAAATGGTGAAAAATACTTAGCACAAGCTCAGGCTAGTCAGGCGGGTGCATACATTGTCACTGAAGCATTAAAAGAACAATTAAGCTCAAAACACAACTTTATCGTTGTTTCAAATCCTTATTTAGCTTTCGCTATGCTCACACATGTATTTGATAAAAAAAATGTGCAAAGAGGAATCGAAAGTACTGCTCAAATTCACCCTTCTGCGATCATTGCTGATGATGCCTATATTGGTCATTATGTTGTGATTGGAGAAAATTGTGTTGTCGGAAGTAATACTGTTATTCAATCCCAAGTCCATCTAGATGATGATGTGGAAATAGGAAAGGATTGCTTCATTGACTCTCATGTGACCATCACTGGCGAGGCTAAACTCAAAGATCGTGTACGCATTCATGCTAATACGACGATTGGTTCAGAGGGATTTGGTTTTGCACCATATCAAGGTAAATGGCATCGTATCGCTCAATTAGGTTCGGTTTTAATCGGTAATGATGTTCGAATCGGTTCAAATTGTTGTATTGATCGTGGCGCATTAGATAATACTATTCTCGATGATGGTGTCATTATTGATAATCTTGTGCAAATCGCACATAACGTACAAATTGGTCGAAACACAGCGATAGCTGCGAATTGTGCAATTGCAGGAAGTGTGCGAATTGGCAAAAACTGTATCATAGGTGGTGGAAGTGCGGTTGCGGGACATTTAAATATTGCGGATAATGTGACGTTGACTGGAATGTCAATGGTCACAAAAAATATTTCTGAAGCTGGAACGTTTTCTTCTGGAATTGGTCTTTTTGAAAATAACCATTGGAAAAGAACGGTTGTACGCCTAAGACAATTAGCAGATGTGCCATTGACCCAAATCACTAAAAGGCTTGATCATATGCAAGCTCAATTAGAGTCCCTTGAATCAACCCTTAAGTTACGTAAATAATTTATTATGACTGAGTCAACATCTCCAGCATTTACTATGCCTGAATTACCGATGGATATTCTTACAATTCGTGAATATTTACCTCATCGTTACCCATTTTTATTAGTTGATCGAGTTACGGAAGTTACTGAGAATAGTATCGTTGGTTATAAGAACGTATCTATTAATGAAGAGTTTCTCCAAGGGCATTTCCCGACATATCCAATTATGCCTGGTGTTTTGATCATAGAGGCTCTCGCTCAAGTGTCTGGAATTTTAGGTTTTGTTTTAACCAATCAGAAGCCAAAAGCAGGTTCATTGTTCCTTTTTGCAGGTGCGGAGAAAATAAGATTTAAGAAACAAGTTGTCGCGGGCGATCAGCTTATCTTAAAATCTGAGCTAGTTATGCAAAAACGTGGCATTTACAAGTACAATTGTAGTGCCAGTGTTGACGGTAAGATTGCCGCGACGGCTGAGATTATTATTTCCCATCAGAAAATTGAGCAGACATGAGTAGTCAAAATTTAATTCATCCAACCGCAATTATTGACGCATCTGCAGAAATTGCATCTGATGTACAAATTGGACCGTATTGTATTATTGGTCCAAATGTAACTATTGATGCAGGCACAAAATTACGTTCGCATGTTGTGGTCGGGGGATTTACTAAAATTGGAAAAAATAACGATATTTTCCAATTTTCGAGTATCGGGGAAATTTGCCAAGATTTGAAATATCAAGGCGAAGAGACATGGTTAGAGATAGGCGATCACAACGCTATTCGTGAACATTGTACCTTACACAGAGGTACTGTTCAGGATCAAAGTATTACCAAAATTGGTAGCCACAATTTATTAATGGTAAATACCCATATTGCACACGATTGTGTTATTGGTAATCATAATATTTTTGCTAATAATGTTGGCGTAGCGGGTCACGTACATGTAGGTGATCATGTGATCGTAGGTGGAAATGCTGGTATTCATCAGTTCTGCCGAATCGATTCGTATAGCATGATTGGTGGAGCGGCGCTTATTCTTAAAGATGTGCCTGCTTATGTGATGGCTTCAGGTAATCCTGCACATGCATACGGAATGAATATTGAAGGTATGCGTCGTAAAGGATGGTCAAGAAATACGATACAAGGTTTAAGAGAAGCGTATAAGTTGATCTATAAATCAGGTTTGACGACTGAACAAGCGATTGCGCAAATTCGAGATGAAATTCTTGAAAATACGCCTGAAGCACAACTCTTTATTGATTCATTAGAAAAATCAACTCGCGGCATTGTTCGTTGATTTATATCTGATTGAATTTGAAAAAGACACTTAGGTGTCTTTTTTGTTTTTTATATCTTAACTTTCTAAAAATTTTTGGCGATATGGTTTGGGTGATAATTCATATGTACGTTTAAAAGCTTGGCTAAATGCTGTTTCAGACGTGTATCCCACCATATTGGCAATTTGTTGAATAGAGTAGTTACTTTTACGTAAATACTTGCTTGCGAGTCTCATACGGTGTTGCTGTAGATAGGCAAGGGGTGATTCTCCAATCACCTCATGAAACAGGCTTGCAAACTTTGAACGAGACATACAGCATTGTTCCGCAAGGCTTTCAACAGTCCATGCTAATTCAGGTTGATTATGAATTGATGCTAAAGCATAGCTCAGTTCTGGATGATTAAGTGCACTTAGCCAGCCATGTTTAGTTGAAATATTTTGAATATGGTCTCTAATACATTTGATCAGTAAAATACTTACAAGATGATCGATAATGATATCTCGACCTGCTTGAATATTTTGTGTTTCAAGGGCTAGAAAATGCAAACCGATTTGTAGCCACTCAGGCGCAGTTGTTTCTCCATGTTGTACATGAATGACTTCTGGCAAGGCTTGCATGAACGGACGAGCCATGATGGTATCCATTTGACAACGGACGGTTAGAATCAGATTTTTTTCTACTGATTCTGTACCAAACTCGATGGCTTCATTTTTATGTCCATCAAACAAATTAGAAATATCTAAAGCATTAACTAACTTTCTGACCGCATTATCAGCTCCAGTATGTTGCTTTCCAGAGGTTATAATGACAATTTCACCTGCGTTCGCAGTTAAACTATTTTGTGAATTTAATTGAATATAAACAGATCCAACCAAAACGATGTGGACGATAAGAGCAGGTTGCTCATGACATAAAAATGACCATTCTCCTTGTGTTTTCAAGTAGATATATTCGGTTCGATTGAGATGTATATCATCAAAAATTTTACTTAAAGCATCCATAAGAACAATAATTTTATATTTCAGTTAGATTATAGGAAGCAGGGTTAATAATTCAATATGTGTTTAAGGGACAAAAACAGGGTAGATTATGCCAAAGACGCTGACATAGGTTTTTTGGACGTTTGCTACTGTCATGTCAATCATTTTCAATCAAAATATGTATATATATACAAAGACATGGATATGATTATGAATGCGCCAGTAAATGTAGAGCAGCCACTTGCGCCTCTAGCAAAATCAAAGTTAGAGTTGGATCGTAAACGTTATTTATGGGCAATTAGTCCTGCATTACCAGTGATTGGTATTGGGATATTAGGTGGTTACCAATTTGCACCACGCCCACTGAAAAAGATCTTTGCCTTAGGTGGTCCTATCTTACTTCATATTGTGATTCCTGCAATTGATACTATCGTAGGGAAAGATGCAAATAACCCAACATCTGAGGAAGTGAAATTACTAGAACAAGATCCATACTATGCGCGTCTTGTTAAAACTTTCATTCCTTTACAGTATGCTGCAAACATTTATGCGTGTTATTTAACTAGTCGTAAAGATACTTCTTTCCTAGATAAAATTTTACTTGGTATCTCAATGGGTGCGATCAACGGTATTGCAATCAATACTGCGCATGAGCTTAGCCATAAGCATGATCGTCTTGATCATATTTTATCGCACTTAGCGCTTGTACCAACTGGCTATAACCATTTCCGCGTTGAACATCCTTATGGTCACCATAAACGTGCTGCTACACCAGAAGATCCAGCATCTTCTCAAATGGGCGAAACGTTCTATGAGTTTTGGCCACGTACAGTTTTCGGTTCTTTGAAATCTGCGATTGAGATCGAAACGACTCGTTTAAAACGTAAAGGCAAAGAGTTCTGGTCATTAGACAATGAGTTGCTTCAAGGTTGGGGAATGAGTGCAGCTTTCCATGGTTCTATGGTTGGTATATTCGGCAAAGGCGTGATTCCTTATTTAGCTACTCAAGCATTCTACGGAATTAGTTTGTTTGAAGTGATTAACTACATCGAACACTATGGTTTGAAACGTCAAAAAGATGCAAATGGTAAGTATCAACGTACTATGCCTGAGCATAGCTGGAACAACAATAATATCGTAACGAACTTATTCTTGTATCAATTACAGCGTCATTCAGACCATCATGCGTATCCAACACGTCCATTCCAAGCATTGCGTCATTTCGACGAAGCACCAGAATTGCCAAGTGGTTATGCAAGTATGCTATTACCAGCACTCATTCCACCTCTATGGTTTAAAATGATGGATAAACGTGTTGTTGATCACTACAAAGGTGATTTAAACAAAGCGAACATTTATCCTAAACGTCGTGCGAAAATCTTCAAGAAGTTTGGTGTTGTTGATCAATCGCTTGAACAAACATCTTTAGAGACTGTAACTACGGAATAAGCTGAAAAGCTGCTCCCAAAGCAGAAGCACCAATCAGAGATGATTGGTGCTTTTTTATTTTCTTGTATTAAAACCATTAAAAACAAAGGCTTTATATTTTTTATACTGTATATCTATTTAGATATTTAACTTTAAAAAGAATTTCTCATTATTTAAGAGGAAAACATGACAAAACATTATGATTATATTGCTATTGGTGGTGGGAGTGGTGGTATTGCATCAGTCAATCGAGCGGCTATGTATGGAATGAAATGTGCTTTGATTGAAAAGTCTGAAATTGGTGGAACATGCGTAAATGTCGGTTGTGTACCCAAGAAAGTAATGTGGTATGCAGCACATATCGCTGAATCAATCCATAAATATGCTGAAGATTATGGATTTAATGCCCAAATAGAATCTTTTAATTGGCAAACTTTGGTTAAAAACAGACAAGCCTATATAGATCGAATTCATCAGTCATATCAAAATAGCCTAAGTAAAAATAATGTGGATTTGATACAAGGTGCTGCCCAATTTGTAAATCAAAATACAATTGAAGTGAACGGTGAAATTTTCACTGCTGATCATATATTGATTGCAACAGGCACACAGCCATCATTGCCTAAAATTGAAGGTGTTGAATATGGAATTGATTCCAATGGCTTTTTTGAACTCAGTGCTTTACCAAAAACAACAGCAGTTATTGGTTCAGGATATATTGCAGTTGAGCTTGCAGGGGTATTAAATGCATTAGGCTCACAAGTTGGATTGTTCATTAGAAAAGATTTGCCTGTCAGAAGATTTGATCAGTTCTTAAGTGAAACTCTGGTTGAGGTAATGCAAGCTGATGGCGTGAAAATTCATACACAAGCTATTCCCCAAAAAGTGACTAAAAATATCGATGGTTCAGTTAATTTACATCTAGAAAATGGTGAGGTGCATAAAGTCGATTGCCTAATTTGGGCGACTGGACGCGAGCCACATACAGCAAACCTAAATTTAGATAAAGCCAATGTTCAGTTGAACGATCGTGGTTATATTGAAGTTGATAAATTCCAAAATACAACTCAGAAAGGGATTTATGCTGTTGGTGATATTACTGGGAAAATGGAACTCACACCTGTTGCTGTTGCTGCAGGTAGGAGACTATCTGAACGATTATTTAATAATAAACCTAATGAATATCTAGATTATGAAAATATTCCAACAGTGGTGTTTAGCCATCCACCAATAGGAACTATTGGAATTACAGAACAAGAAGCGATTGAGCAGTACGGTGAGCAGTCAGTAAAAGTTTATAATTCTTCTTTTACCGCTATGTATAGTGCAATTACACAGCATCGCCAGCCAACCAAAATGAAATTGGTTTGTGTTGGTGAAGAAGAAAAAATTGTGGGTATCCATGGTATAGGTTTTGGCATGGATGAAATACTACAAGGATTTGCAGTCGCTTTGAAAATGGGGGCAACAAAAAGAGATTTTGATAATACCGTTGCAATTCATCCGACTTCTGCAGAAGAGTTTGTGACGATGAGATAAACGAGAATTATATTTCAAAAAAGGACGTTAATTTAACGTCCTTTTTATTAGTTTTCGAATTAAGCCAAATTATTTCAATTCGCTCGATGATTTACCCAATTCTCGACGTGCGATGATCAATTGCTGAATCTGTTGAGTACCTTCAAAAATATCTAGAATTTTTGAGTCACGTGCCCATTTTTCCAGTAATTCATCTTCACTATAACCTACACTTGCAGCAAGTTCTACACATTTGAGCGTGATTTCATTACCAACACGACCAGCTTTAGCTTTGGCAATAGAAGCTTCTTTTGAGTTTGGTTTTTTGTTGTCTGCCATCCATGTGGATTTAACCATAAGCAGGCGAGCAGCTTCCCATTCAGCTTCCATCCGATAGATTTGCGCAGCTAAGTTTGAGGTTTGTAAATAAGGTGTTTTATAGTCTGGATCAAGCTGATCTTTGAAGATTTCTTTGATACGTTCGAGTGATGCTTTGGCACAACCAATCGCCATTGCTGCAACGAGAGGTCGGGTATTATCAAAGGTTTCCATAACTCCAGCAAAACCCTTTGCAACATCTATCTCAGGATTACCTAACAGGTTTGCAGCTGGAACACGACAGTCAATGAAACTAATGACAGCAGTATCAGACGCTTTAATTCCTAATTTGTGCTCCAAACGTTCAACTTTCATTCCTGGAGTACCTTTGGGTACAACAAAGGATTTTATAGCTGCACGACCAAGCTTTTTATCTAGTGTTGCCCAAACTACAACTGAATCGGCACGATCACCTGAAGTGACAAAGATTTTTTCGCCATTTAAGATGTATTCATCACCATCTTGAGTTGCAGTCGTACGAATAGCAGCTGAGTCCGAACCACAACCTGGTTCAGTAATTGCCATGGCAGCCCATGTCCCTTTAAAACGTTCAAGTTGCTCGTCATTTGCTACTGCCGCAATAGCAGAGTTACCCAAGCCTTGGCGGGGCATACTTAACAATAAACCCGTATCGCCATAGCACATTTCGATAATACCGAGTGCAGTCGACATATTATTGCCGTTTTTGTTACCTGACTCAGTTTCTCCACGTTTGCCAACAGCAGCACCTGCATTTATTCCTTCACCACCTTCATTCATGCCATCAATTAATGATGCCAACATGTCCAATTCTTTTGGATAGGCATGTTCGGCTTTGTCATACTTTCTTGAAATTGGGCGCAACACATTCAAAGCAACTTCATGTGCCTGATCGACCATCATTTTGAATTTTTTAGGATTTTGTAAATTCATTGTAATATCCTCGAATGATCAATTAAGCATGTAAGCCAGAATGTAAGATTGCAGTAGCACGCAAATCACGATACCAACGTTCAACAGGGTGTTCTTTGGTAAAACCATGACCACCTAGGATCTGTACACCATCCGTACCGATTTTCATAGATTTTTCAGCGCACAAAAGTCTTGCAAGGTAAGCTTCACGATGAAATGGTTGACCCGCTTCAGCTAAGCTCGCTGCATTAAGTACCAACATGCGCATTGCATCAATTTCAATAGCCATATCAGCAATCATGAAGGCAACACTTTGGCGATGAGAAATAGGCTCACCGAAAGCTGTACGTTCATTTGCATATTTGATGCAGTATGCTTTGATCGCCTCGCATGTACCTACAGCCATCGCACACCACATCAAGTTCCCAAGATCTACAAATGCTGTGTAATCGAAATCAGCATCACCTAATCGTAAAGCTGGAGTTTGATTGAACTGTAAGGTAGCAGTTTCAGCAGCTTTTAGACCCATCGCTGGATTTGATTTGATGGCAATACTTTCATCACATTGCACGACAAAAATATCAGGTTGACCGTTATATTCTGCACTGACAAGGAATACATCAGATGTATCACCTAAAATGACTAAAGTCTTTTCACCTGTGATATAGAACTGACCATTTTGTTCAGTGGCTTTAGTTTTTAATTGGTATGGATTAAATGCAGGGGTCGCTTCTTGAAATGCAAATGTCGCTGTAATATCTGTGTCTTCAGCAAAGCAAGGCAAATACATACTTTGTACTTGTGTTGATCCCCAACGAGTGATGGCATTGATCACGCTGAACGTGCTTAATAATCCAGCTGTAAGACTGAAATCACCTTTAGCTAAGTTTTCAGCAATTAGGATATTACTGACAATATTTTGTTCTGCGGCAACACCACCTAAAGCCTCAGGTAATGCATAGTAGTTCAAGCCTAAATCAACCAAATGCTGCCAAAGTTCTTCTGGGAATTGTGCATGGTGATCTGCATCATGCGCTAAATTGTAAAGCACTTCCTGAGCAAATTGTGACATCGCATCTGATGTCATTTGTTGCTCTTCAGTCAATCCTAAATCAAATAGATTTTTATTTACTTGATTTGGTAAACGTTGTTTATCAATAGGTTGTGGTTTAAAAGCTTTCTGAGTTTTTGTTAGAACTTTAAAACCAGTTTTTGAACCTTGGTATAGTGACTTTTCTACAAACTTTCTTAATTTGAGTTGATCCAGCACTTCGCTTCCTGCGATTTTAGTGATCAATGATAGCCCGAGACCTTGAGCCTTATTCATCATATTTGACATGATTTTATCCTAGAGGATGATTGTGAATTTATGCTCGCATGCTAAAGCTAAAAAAACTATGTCTTCTTTGACGTGTCAATATTAGAAAGATAAAGGGTTAATTAAGTGAATAAAGATAAATAAGTTAATGTTTTTAAATAATTAAAAAAAATGAATGAAAATTAAAGCAAAAAAAAATTGACCAAACTGACAGAGCAGATTGGTCAATATGACTGAATTAATTTGGTTTATGCAAATTGGCGAATCATTTTGCGAACATTTGTCTTCGCCTCGATCACTGTCATGAAGGTATAAGCACCAATGAATTTACGGCTAATAAACATAAATTCTTTAGGAGGGACTGAGAAATAACGAGAAGCCATAGACTGAGCAGCTTGCTGCATTACGCGACTATGTAGTTGGCTTTTTTTCCAATCATAACGATCTTGTTCATCCATCACACCAGCAGGCATATCAGGATTATTGCTTGGGTTACTAAAAGCTTCGGTCGCAATTAAAAACACATCCGCCATACCTGGTTTTACACTTTCAGGCATCGAATCAAAAAATTCATAACCTGTCATCGCTTTAACCATAGCAGTTTTGTCATGATCATATCCTGCATGGATAAGATTACGTGCGACAGAAAGTAAATTGTCATCAAATTGGCGAATCGCCCCGAAGTCGAGCAATACAATCTTATCCTTTACATCATCACCATTGCCTAAGCGGACAAGGTAATTACCAAAATTAGGATCAGTTTGCATCTCACCCCATTCGAACAGCTCACGTACTGCAATTTCTAGTGAAGCTTCACCAAGTTGATTACGGCGCTCTTGAGGTAAAGAAAGCATAACAGGGCTGTTGATAGGTACTCCACGCTCAAATGTCATACACAGAACTTTGTCAGCACAGAATTCATCAACAATTTGTGGAACAATATAACGCGGGTCATCTTTCAAGCGTTCTGCGAAACGTCGAGTTGTCGCTGCCTCAATGTCATAATTCACTTCACGGTGCATCATTTCACGAACTTCATCAAACCACTGATCGAACTCACGTGTTTGAGGAACCATTCGTGTGAGCTTCAGCATGTTTTTGAAAAGATTCATGTCAGAATCAATCGCTTCTGCAACACCAGGGTATTGAATCTTCAATACAACTTCTAAACCATCAGATTTACGAATTGCACGGTGAACTTGTGCCAATGATGCAGTACCGATTGGCTCATGATCAATCGTTAGATCATTCAGTTTCGAACCTAGTTGCTCATGTAAGTGCGCTTTGATTGCAGGCCATGCTAAAGCAACAGTTTGATTATTCAGCGTATTGAGTGCTTGAGTGATTTCTTCTGGTAAGAAATGTTCACCATATAAAGCCATCATTTGTCCAATTTTAACAATTGAACCTTTTAATTTTCCAATTTCAGAGACCAAATAATGGGCTTGATCAGCCATCGCTTTTTTACGTTTCTTCTCTTTTTCTTCCTCACTAGAAAACATAGAGGTGGCACTTGCAGTTGCCCAACGAGTTCCAGCAAGTAAAGAAGCTTTTGCAATAGATAAGCGACGATCCACAGACGAGGTTTTTAGATTCTTGAGCTTATCGTTCTGATCTGACATGAAAGAAAAATCCTATGCTGAAATCGGAGGGGGAGGAAAGCCGAGAGTTAAATTGTAGTGGATATTACAGCGTTTGAACGTATTAAAATAGTTCAATCGCTTGAATTATCAGTCTAAATTTGTGATTTAAGTCAACAATATCTAAATAGCCTAAGCAAATTGGAGATCGCTTAAGTCAGCTATTTATACATATGTACTAAATTTTAAACTGAATTTTAAGGGCTGATTTACGCATTAGAGCTGCTCGGTTTGTATGTATATGCTTAATCAACATACGTTTGACAATACTATGATGAAAACCTAAAGCATGAGCTTTCACGATAATAATACTGGGTAATGTGAAGAAAAAGTACTTGGTGTCGTCTAAAGTCGCATTCTCGAAAATACCTTCTTCAACCAAAGTATCACGGAGAAATTGCTTTTCAGCTTGAACGGTAGAAGAAGATTCATCATCCCAGTAGCTTTGACGCATCGCCATCAGATTATTATGTTTATAACTCATGAAGTTTTTGCGCCTTTCTCAATTGCATTCAGTCTTTATATAAGGTTTGAAAAATAATTATCAAGAACACCATTCAAAATAGCCTAAGCAAATTGAAAATATTTTTTTTAAAATGCTACACTCATCAAACTTAAGAATCATCGAAATAACCCAGATATCAAATGACACCAGCTTGTAAGTTATTGGAAAAAAATAAAATAGCATTCTCGATTCATGAATATGAAAATGATGCTAACGCGAAGAGTTTTGGTTTAGAAGCTGCTGAAAAACTCAATTTACGTGTAGAAGAAGTCTTCAAAACATTAATGGTCACAGATGAAAAAAACTATTTTATTGCGATCTTACCTGTAAACCATCAACTCAATTTAAAAAAAGTTGCAGCAGCGGTGGGATGTAAGAAATTACAAATGGCAAATCCTAAAGATGCTGAACGTTTGACTGGTTATTTAGTTGGTGGAATTAGTCCATTAGGGCAGAAGAAACGTCTAAAAACCGTCATTGATGCAACGGCGCAGACATTTAATAAAATATATGTCAGTGGTGGGAAAAGAGGGCTGGATATTGGTTTAGATCCTAATGATCTAGCAAAGTTATTAAATGCAACTTTCTCTGATCTATTGGATAGTTAGAGACTTTATCAGACATCTATAGCTTATGCTTTAATACTTCAATCTACTAAAACAATAAAATTTCAGATTTTCATTAGAATATATAATAATGAGAATTATTATCTTTTGTATCTATAATCTTCTATTTCTTTATTTTATCTATATTAATCAATGTCTTGAATAATAAACTGCTAGGAGGATATTGTAATTGCTATTATAAATGATAATTATTATCATTACTTTAATCTTATATGCAGTCGTTGCTGTATTTGAGAAGTGTTTTGAGCTCAAACATTCGAAAAAAAACTAACTCTCTCTTTATAGAGGATACCGACAGATGCAATCACTTGCCAATCGGTTGGCGATACAACATTTCGTCAACGCATATACGCAAGAAACTGGCAAAGGTCACTTGCTTAATAAAACACAGCAAAGTCCGCAACAACAAGCGTTTAGCCAAGGTTTGACGCTGTTATCTATTCCGATTAATTCTATTCATGCTCAATGTGATTTCCCATTATCTTATGTCAGCCGAGTTGGTAGACATCGGTTAGCTAATCTTCCTCAAATCGTAATTTCAGGTCAGCCAAAATCATTTAGTCCAGTTGCAATCGTTGGGTTGTTACTTGAAGAACTAGTTTCTGAATCGTCTTTACCTTTGGATGCTGCTTCTTTAGTAGAGAAGTGGATTCAAAGCCGTGATGCATTGCAACAGTTTTTAATACAACGTGAAGCTGATTTTGATGACTTGGTTAAAGCTGGTCAAAGCTTTATTGAAACTGAACAGGCATTGATTTTGGGGCATAGCATGCACCCAGCGCCGAAAAGTAGAACAGGTTTTGTGCATGAGGATTGGCTAAAGTTTTCACCTGAACACAAACGCAAGACACAACTTCATTATTGGCTAGTGCACCAAGATTACATTGCGGAAGGTAGTGCGACTGATGAACCTATTTCAGCGCAATTAAAAACGGCATTACAGTGGTATTTATCTGAAAATGATCTCAATCTAGTTAAAACCCATAGCGAATATAAATTACTCCCATTGCATCCTTGGCAAGCTCGCTATTTACAGGGTAAAGCTTGGTTTGAACGTTTGAAGCAAACAGGGCAATTGATTGATTTAGGTTTACGCGGCTGGCAATTCTCTCCAACAACATCCATTCGTACATTGGCTAGCTTCAACGCTCCGTGGATGGTGAAGCCATCTCTTTCTGTGATGATTACCAATTCTATTCGAGTGAATTTAGCCAAAGAATGTCATCGTGGTGAATTAACACATCGTCTGTGGCACAGTGAGTTTGGTCAAAATATTCTAAAAAAATGTCCAAGTTTAAAGGCAGTCAATGACCCAGCTTGGATCGCCTTGAAAATTGATGATGAAGTGATTAATGAAAGTATCTGCATTTTTAGAGATCAGCCTTTCCATCCTCAACAGCAAGTCACTTGTATTGCATCCTTGTGTCAGGATCATCCAAGCAAATCTTTAAATCGCTTTAACTCATTATTTTCCAAAATTTCAAAAGCTCATCCTCAGAGGGTTTTTTCAGAGATTGCTTTAGATTGGTTTACTCGTTTCCTCGAAGTCAGTTTGCAACCCTTGATGTATCTATACCATCGTTTTGGTATGGCATTTGAGTCACATCAACAAAATGTATTATTGGAACTCGAAAATCATTTCCCAAAAACTTTATGGCTACGTGATAACCAAGGTTTTTATTATATTGAAGAGTTTGCGACTGAAATTCTACAAGCGCTACCTGAACTGAAAGAAAAAGCCTTTGCGGTAGGTCCGAAAGATTTTGTTGATGAACGTTTTAGTTATTATTTCTTCGGCAATACTTTGTTTGGGATTATTAATGCCATCGGTGCGACAGGCTATATCACTGAAGAAGAATTGTTAGCGCATTTAACTGAATTTTTAGAAGAACAATTACAACAATATCCTGATAGCACCTTATTGCAAGGATTACTGTTCAATTCAACTCTGCCTTATAAGGGTAACTTGCTGACACGTTTGCATGAGTTAGACGAATTGATCGCGCCTGTCGAAAATCAGTCTGTTTACGTGCAACTGCCAAATCCACTGCGTATTTCACAGAAGGATGTCAGTTATGCTTGATTTTATTGGAATTGGTCTAGGACCTTTTAATTTAAGTCTTGCTAGTTTGCTACAAAACAAAAGCTCACTCAACTACGTGTTTTTTGAGCAAAAGGCACAATTTGATTGGCATGCAGGTATGCAACTACCTAATACGGTATTGCAAGTACCGTTTATGGCTGATTTGGTCTCAATGGTTGATCCAACCAGTCCATTTAGCTTTTTAAATTATCTGCGTCATCAGCAACGTTTGTATAAATTTTACTTTTTAGAGCAGCCACATATTCCGCGTTGTGAATATAACCATTATTGCCAATGGGTTGCAGAACAACTTGATTGTATCGAATACCAATCTCGTGTCTTGAGGATTGAACCCCAAACGATAGGTTTTAAAGTAGTCGTTGAATCAAATGGTGTTCAGCAAAGTTATTTATGCCGTCATTTAGTGATTGGAAGTGGTAATGTGCCATATTTGCCTGAATGTTTGGCAAAGATTCAGAAAGTCCGTCCGCAACAATGTCTGCATTCAGCACAGTATATGACGCATGCAGATACAGATTTACATGGCGATGTTGTTGTACTAGGTTCGGGGCAATCCGCAGCTGAAGTGTTTGTCGACTTGTTTGACGAACAGCAAGATACCGATAATCACCAATTTGATTTGCATTGGTTTACTCGTTCTCAAGGTTTCTTCCCAATGGAGTATGCGCCATTAGGTTTGGAACATTTTAGCCCTGATTATGCACAACATTTTTATGATTTGTCTGCACAGCAGAAAGAGCAGCAGTTAAAGCAACAAGCCTTGTTATATAAAGGGATTAGCGCAAAAACCATTCGGGAAATTTATCAAAGACTTTATCACCGTAGCATTGCAGGTCAAAGCATACAGACACATTTGCATAGTCAATGTGATTTGAAAGATGCGGAAGTATTGGATACACAAAAAATCCGACTGCATTTCGAACATCGTGCTACAGCTCAGTCTTTTCATCTCGACTGTGATTTTCTTGTAGCCGCAACGGGTTATTTCACACCTGATTTTGGTTTTATGCAGTCACTCAAGCCATACATCGAACTTGATCATAAACAGCGTTGGCAGATTACAGAAGACTATCGCGTTGTACACAGGTTGAATGGCCATATCTTTGTTCAAAATCAAGAAATGCATAGTCATGGTGTCGGCACGCCTGATTTAGGTCTTGGTGCTTATCGTGCAGCAACGATCATTAATCAACTGCTTGCTAAGCCTCTTTATGAATTAGGCAATCAAGCGCAGACATTCCAACACTTTAATCTCTCTCAAAATCCAAAAATTTGTATGGCAGACGACAAAACTCAATCAAAAGAGTGCGTTTGTGAAAGTTCTGCCAATAAAAACCATTCAATTTTCAAGAAAACAGAACAGAGCGTGATGACAACTCACCCTAATCGTCGTGGTGCTAATACACGGACACAAACTGCTTCTGTACATTCAACTTATGAGAAACTGATATGAACTTTGCAACTTTAAAAATTAATCAGCAGCAATGGCGTGCCGCAGGGCAACGACTTATTGAAATGGCGATTGCAGAGTTTCTATATGAAGAAATTATTGAAGTTAAAGCATTGTCAGCAGGGCATTATCGCTTAGATTTAGGCAATCGTCAGTATGAATTTCAAGGACATCAATATCTACTCGGACATTGGAATATTCAGGAAGCTTCTGTACGTGATGTGACTCATAGTCAGGAAAATGATCAACCTGCTTGGAACTTACATGAGTTTATTGTCGCAATGTCTGACAGTTCTAATGTAAAGCCATTTACCAAAGCATATTTGATCAAAGAAATGAACAATACTTGGTTGGCAGAAGCACATTTGTTCAATGAAACGCGTTTGCCAAGCACAGCGGTTTTGACTGAGCCTCATTACAAAGTTGAAGGCATGCTACGAGGTCATCCTTGGCTCATCATGAGTAAGGGGCGTATGGGTTTTGGTTATGATGATTATCTTAGCTCAGCGCCAGAACTTTCTCCTGAAGTTAAAGTGTTGTGGTTAGCTGTACATCGTGATTTAGCAGAGTATCGAAGTACTGAAGATTGGAGTGCATGTGGTTTATATCAACATGAATTTGATGCCAATGAACTACAGCAATTCATCAATATTCTCCAAGAAAAAAATCTAGACCCACAAAATTATTTTTTGATTCCCGTACATGCATGGCAATGGCACCAATGGCTCGTGCCAACTTATGCCAATGAAATTGTTGATCAGAAAATTATTGAACTGAATATCAGTCAAGATAGTTATGTGCCAATGCAGTCCATTCGCACATTATGCAATACATCAAATCTACAACGTCATTACATTAAACTGCCAGTCAGTATTTTTAATACTGCTGTTTATCGTGGATTACCCTCAAAACGTAATCTTGCTGCTCCAGCAGTGACCGCATGGTTAAAACAGATTCATCAACAAGATCAAGACTTACAAAATACAGGTGTGATTTTCTTGGGTGAGGTTGCAACTTTAACCATTCACCAGCCATGTTTTGACCGCATTGACGGCGCACCATATCAATTTAAAGAACTATTTGGTTGTTTGTGGCGTGAAAGTGTTGATCGCTATATTGATTCATCACAACAAGTTCTCTCTCAAGCAGCTCTATTACATCGTGATATTTCTGGTCAATCGATCCTGAGCGTGCTGATCAAAGCATCAGGATTAAGTCCTTTAGCTTGGTTAGCTCAATTTGCTCAAGTGTGCATGAGTCCATTGTTACTTTGCTTGTATCGCTATGGTTTGGCATTTTCACCACACGGCGAAAACACGATGTTGGTACATGAAAATGGTGTGCCGAAAGCCATGGTTTTAAAAGACTTCATTGATGACATTAATTTAGTGGATGAGGATTTTCCTGAGTTAACCCAGTTACCATCTGAAGCAGACTTATTACTCCGTCACGAAGCGACCGATCTAAGCCATTTTATCTTCACTGGTCTGTTCATGGTGCATTACCGTTATATCTGTAATGTGTTCTTGCAAGACTATCCTGAATATTCTGAGCTTGATTTTTGGCAGACCATTTCCAACACGATTGTTGAGTTTAACCAAAAACATCCAGAACTGGCTGAACGTGCTGATAAATTCGCCATGCTGCGTCCAAGTTACACCAAAATTTGTCTAAACCGTGTACGTCTATTTACCACAAGTTATAACGATGAAGCAGAACGTCCTGTTCCTGTCTTCCTTGATCCTATTGCAAATCCAGTTAGCCCAGAAACATTGAAAACATGGGCAGAACAACCACGCCAAGCTAAAGCAGGCTAATTTTATTCGTCATTTTATAGGTTCGATATGAAAACTATCTCTCAGCAATTACCAGATTATTTTGAATACTTTGAAGATGGTACACAGTACTACTTACGCCAAGTGCAATATCCACAGGATATTCCTTTATTACATCAATGGATGCATGAGCCACATGTAATTCCTCAGTGGCAGTTAAATAAATCGGAACTAGAGTTACAAGTTTACTTCGACAAAATGTTAGCAGATGACCATCACCGTTTATTAATCGTCGGAATTGATGGCAAAGATGTGGGCTATACGGAAATTTATGAAGGTAAACGAGATCGTTTGGGCCGTTATTACGATGGTGATGACAATGATCTAGGTTGGCATTTACTTTTTGGTGACAAATCAGTGTTTGGTAAAGGTTTTTTACGCCCAACCATCCGTTTACTCAGCTTTTACATTTTTGAACATTCGAAAGCTAAAAAAATTGTGGGTGAGCCAGATCATACCGTTAAACCTTATGCAGCAGTGGTGGCAGAGCTTTGTTATGAAAGCCAACGTTTAATACCGATGCCCGAAAAAACAGCGATGTTGTACTACTGCTTCAGAGAAACTTTCTATAACAAGTTTGGGGTTTATTACCAAACATCACAACAACAGCTAGCTAATCAGCCAGCCAAACTCCTGAGTGTTACATGAGCTTATATATCAATGAAATGCATATCTTAGACATGCGCTTTGCGGCGAATGTCTCTGTTGCAGAATTTGAACAATGGTTAGCACGGATTCAGCACTATTTCGAACATAAGCAAAATTTCGTGTTGATCATGCAAACCGATGTAAATACTGAATTTCCTGAAGAATATAGAGCAATCCAAGGCAAATGGTATAAGCAATATAAACAAGATTTTTACCAATATTGCTTGGGTTTTGCTCGTATTGCTCAAGATGAAGAAGATCGTATTCGATTGGATACACCAGCTCTGCACAAAGCTTGGCATGTTCCATATTTTGTGAGCGTAGATAAAGCTGAAGCCACACAATGGGCTTTGCAGAGGTATTTATGAATCAAAATTCATTAAATATTCAGAAAGTCTCAGCCTTGAGCCTGAGTGTCGTGGTGGTTTTATATCTCGCGCATGCCTTACCACTGTATTTTTATAATGTGGCCTTACCTGCGATTCTGCGTCATCAAGGCGTAGATTTACGTTGGATTGGCATGTTGTCGCTGCTCTATATTCCTTGGGCATTAAAGTTTTTTTGGGCACCACTAATTGATCGTTTTTATTTCAAAAAACTCGGTAAACGTAAAACTTGGCTTTTGTTTACGCAAATAGCTTTGGTGTTGGGGGTCGTTGCTTTGGCACTTACCCAATTCGATTACGGTCTTGGTGTATTTGTTATTGTCGGTTTATGGATTTCAACTTTTGCTGCAACTCAAGATATCGCAATTGATGGCTATACGGTCGAAACCTTTTCAGAATCTGAGTATCGACTAGGCAGTATGGCGCAAAGTATAGGTGTTGCGCTTGGCAGTATGGTTGGTGGAGCAGCAACTTTATGGCTGTATGAGCTTTATGGTTGGCAAACTGCACTGATTTCCTTAGCCGCTATGACAGCATTGACGATGTTGGCTATTTTCCAGATTAAAGAAAAATCAAATGTAGAGAAAATCTCAAAACAGCCGCCAAGTCTGATCCGTGCATTTAAACGTCCAGAAATGTTATGGGCATTAGCCTTGATCGTATGTTATCGAATTGTCGAAGCACCAGCTATGGCGATGCTGAATCCGATGCTGATTGATCAGAAATGGTCGTTGCCACAAATCGGCGTGCTGATGTCTGTAATAGGTGCAGGGATTGGATTATTAGCTGCTGTTTCAGCTGCATTTTTATTAAAAAAAATAGCCGCAACACAATTGCTGATCTGGGCTGGTTGGGCACGAAGTTTGGTTTACGCCTTGTTGGGTGTAGCCGTTTTGCTCAGTTGGTTGAATCAATGGCATTTACTTCTTGGTGGCTTTGTCATTGTCATTCTTGCCATCCGCTATATCGCAATGACAGCCTTGTATGCACATTTCATGCAGACCAGCTCCAAAGAACAAGCTGGTACTGATTTTACGATTTTAGTTTGCTTCGAACTATTGGTTTATTTCATTGGCGGTGCAGTCTCAGGTTTCTTAGCCAAAGCATTTGGTTATGGAAACTTCTATCTCATTCTCGCAGTTTCATCTGTTTTAAGCGTGTTGCTTAGTCAACTGCTTATTCGCAAAGCAAAACAAACGCAACAACTCATCTAGGGGTCATTTATGAAAGTTCGTTCACTTTCGACATCATTAACACTGCTCAGCTTGGCGATCAGTACGCAACTTTATGCTCAAAATGTCGAGCAGACTTCAACCGTAAATCAAAGTGCAACGGTTGAGGCTGAGAAGCCAACTCAACTGGCACCGATTGTTATGACAGCAACTCGCTCAGCTCAAAGTATCGCTGAGATTGCGGGAACTGTTTACAGTATTAGCCAAGAAGACATTGCAAAACAAGCTGCTGCTGGTAAAAGTACCGCCGATATTTTAGGACTGTTGGTTCCATCTTTAACACCAAGTTCAGGTACGACTAGTAACTATGGGATGACCATGCGTGGTCGTACAGTGCAATATATGATTGATGGTGTTCCGCAAACGGGATCACGCGATAGTTCACGCCAATTAAATAGCATTAGCCCAGACATGATCGAACGTGTTGAAGTCGTGTCAGGTGCAAGTAGTATTTATGGTGCAGGTGCTACAGGTGGTATCATCAATATCATCACCAAAAGAGGTTCGGGTGATGGTGTAAATTTTGAAACCAAACTCGGCGTTACTTCTGGTGATAATTTCAAAAGTGATGCTTTAGCTTATGAAGCGTTTCAGTCTGCATCATTTAACCAAGGGGATTGGAGTGGTTTCTTAGGTGCTAGCTATACACAACGCGGTGAAATTCAAGATAGTCGCGGTGATCGTGTAGGTCCAGAAGTTGCACAAACAGATCGTCAAGATACTGAAACTGTAGATGTGAATGGTCGTTTAAGCTGGCAGTTGGCAGATAAGCAAAAATTAAGTATCGGTGCGCAATACTATAATGATGAGCAAGATAGTGAATATGGCGCTGATTATGGTCCAGGATTATCTGTTTTACTTCGAGGCGCAAAACCTAGTCAAAAAGCGGTGAAAGGTTTAGAGCTTGATACTCAACCACGTACTAAGCGCAGTGCAGTAAATGCTCAATATGAAAATCAGGATTTTCTTGGTCAGACTTTAAATGCAGAGGCCTATTATCGTACTGAAAAAGGGCGATTCTTCCCAAGTGCAAATTACTTAGCACATGCTGATCATCCACAAAAAGGAATGTTTATTGTTACCCAATCAGAAACAGATATTGATGTTTTTGGTGCTCGTTTAGCACTTCAAAGTAAGCTCAATCTGGTAGAACGTTCATTAAATCTAACTTATGGTGTGGATTATGATAAGGAAAATGGCAAACAAACAGCACAACTTTATGATCTAAATACTTTTATGAGTAGTAATGGTCTTAAGTTTAAGCCTTTGAATAATTATGCTTTTGGTCCTGATGTAGATACTGAAAAGCTTGGTTTCTTCTTACAAAGTCAATTTGAAGCAACTGATCGCTTAAATCTACAAGCGGGTATTCGTCATGAGCGCATCGATAGTGACGTTAAGGATTCAGTTCCTTATTCTGAAGCAATGATTGCAGATGTGGTTCCAACATACCAAGCTAAAACTTTAAAAGGTGGTTCAGTTAAGCATGATGCAACACTCTTCAACGTGGGCGCACTTTATCATTTAACTGATGCACAACAGGTGTTTGCAAACTTCTCGCAAGGTGCAAATTTACCTGATGTACAACGTATGCTAAGAGATGTTCCTGCAAACTTTGTCGTAAGTAACCAAACAATTGATCCAATCAAAGTAAATAGTTTTGAGTTGGGCTGGCGTCTACAAGATGATGCGTTAAGCACAGGGATCACGGCGTTCTATAACAAATCTGATAAGTCATTGAAATTTGGTCCTCCAAGTTTTGCAATTGAAGTTATTGATACAGATGAACGTGTGTATGGTGTTGAAGGTAATGTCAAATATACCGTTTCAGATGATTGGAATGTAGGGGGGACTTTAGCTTATACACGTGGTCAGTTCAAAAACTCAAATGGTAAATGGCAAGAGTTAGATGCAATTCGTGTAGCACCTTTGAAAGCAACGGTTTATTCCGACTGGCAATTCAATGATGGTTTAGGTTTACGAGTACAAGCTTTAGCTATTGATGGTACGGATGAAGCACGTAAAGATGCGATTGCGAATGGTAGTACTCGTCCACCAGCAGAAATCAAAGGTTTTGCAGTGATGGATGTGATTGCCAATGCAAAAGCAGGTCCAGGGACTTTAGGTTTTGGTGTATATAACGTGTGGAATACGGACTATAAGTCTGTTTATAGCCAAGCAGTTTCAACGGTTTACGGCGATATTTCGAGCTTGGCTGCTCAAGGTCGTACCTATGGTCTGAGCTACACTCTCAAGTACTAATCTTATTCAAAAGGCATCTTTTAGATGCCTTTTTTTGATGAATTCCATGATGAACAATCATTTAAAATTTTTAGCTTTGGCTGCGTTAATCAATGGAACGTGTTTTTCCATGATTCTTCCTTTACTGGCACCTTTGACTCGACAGCTACATTTATCCGAATTCCAAGGTGGAGTGATCGTTTCAGCAGGAGCGATCTGTATGGCTATCGCTTCAATATGGGTTGCTAAGAATAAAAGTACTCAATCTCCAGAAAATCTAGTGAATTATGGTTTTATGGGAATGACCATAACATGGGCGCTTTTTACTTTCATTCTGGCTTTGGGCTTAGAGACGATCTTGCCATCAGTATTGATCTTCATGTTATTGGTTTTAAGTCGTGCTTCGACTGGCATTTTTATGGCAATGCCACAAATCGGTCTGCAAAGTTATGTCATGACAGAATCAACTGAAACAACGACTCGTAGCAAGAATATGGCATTGTTTGGTGCGATGAACAGCTTTGGCATGATTGTCGGACCTTTGGCGACTTCGTTGTTATTGTATGGTGGACTATTATTTCCAATGTGGTTCGCGGTTGCTTTACTGGCATTAGTCAGTTTGGCACTCTTCATGATTTTTAAGAAAAAGAGTGATATACGGTCAGATGCAGATAAAGCATCAGAAAAAAGTTCAAATACAGTTTTGAATCAGCAAAATATTATCAAGCAAAATTTAATTTGGTTGGCTTTAGGTTTTTCTACTTATGTTGCAATCGTGACATTAAACATGACTGCTGGATTTTATATCCAAGATAAATTCTTTCTGAGTAGTCAGCAAAGCGCAGTGTATTTCTCTCAATGTATGGTTGTTGTTGGTATCTGTCTGGTAGTGACACAGTTGCTAATCGTAAAAATGATTAAGCTACAACTACATAGTCTTGTATTAATCGGCATTTTGACCATGTGCTTTGGGTTGCTACTATCTCTTTATGCACAAAGTATTGTGGTATTTCAAGCCAGTTATATTTTCTATGGTATTTCAGTCGCTTGCTTATTACCTGCATTTACAACAGGGGCTGCACAAGCAGTCACACAAGATTCACAAGTTAAAATGGCAGGATATTGCACTGCAACTCAAGCTTTTGGTTTGATTTTTGGTCCTCTAGTTAGCACTTATTTATATCAATTTGATCAAAATCTACCTTTCTATTTTTTATTCGCTTTAATGATATTGGTTGGGATATGTATAGGGTGGGTTTTAGTCAAAAAGGGAGAAGAAGTGAGTTCTTTTGTCGAAGATTAAACGCTTAGTGTGATTAAAAATCATTCATATATTCTTTTAAAAAGCAAGGAAACTTACATAACTACATCTTAGGACGTAAACATAGATGGCTGTTTGATTATTTATTAACCTAATTTATTTCATTTATTTAACGGTCGAAATTTAAGCTCATTTCTGGGTTAGCCTATTAGAAGTAAAACAATATAAGAGGAGTAAAGATGTTGATTTTTCATGATTTTCCTGTTCAAGGGGCACTTTTTGATATGGATGGAACAATGTTTGATACAGAGCGATTACGCTTTGAAACATTGAAACAAGCTTCAGAAGAGCTTATTGGACAGGAATTTTCAGATGAATTTTTAATGCAGTGCTTAGGTCTGAGCGCAAAAACTGCAGAGCAACTTGCAAAGAAATTTTATGGGGAAGATGTTCCATATCAAGCAATTAGAAAACGTGCTGATGAGCTTGAGTTGGAATCTGTGCGTCACAATGGTGTTCCAATCAAAAAAGGTTTAATTCAAGTTTTAGAGCGCTTACGCAAATCAGGTTTAAGAATGGCAGTTGCGACATCTAGTCGACGTGCGATAGCAGAAGAATATTTAATTAATGCCAATGTTTATAAATTTTTTGATCTGTTAGTGTGTGGGGATGAAGTCGAAAAGGGTAAACCTCATCCAGAAATCTTTATTACGGCTGCTCAAAAATTAAATTTACAACCTAGTCAGTGTTTGATGTTTGAAGATTCAGAAAATGGAATCTGTTCAGCTCATGATGCGGGTGGTATTACGATTTTATTTAAAGATATTAAAGAACCAAATGATCGAATGTTAGCGAAAGCAAATTTTTATTATCAGGATCTGTATGAATATTTAAATGCTTTAGATCAGTACATCCCTGAAATGGATATGCCACAATTACAAGAACCATTTCCGCAAAGTTTGAATCAATTAACAGTTGGGATTCATGGTTTTGGTGCAATTGGAGGTGGATATATTGCTCAAATCCTTTCGCATTGGGATGGATATACGCGTCCAAAACGTATTTTGGCTTCCACGCGAAATAAGTTGTATTTGGAATCAGTGAATAGTTTTGGTAGCTACAGTATTCGATATGGGCAATCATCTTTTGATGAGCGAATTGATAACTTGACCGTTATTGACGCTAATAATGAAAAACAGATGCTTGAAATGTACACACAATCTAGTCTTATAGCGTTATGTTTGCCTGAGCATGCGATAGCATCTGAATCAAAAATGATTGCTAAAGGTTTATTGGCACGTTTTATGTCACAAGACTTGAATAATCATGAACCAATCACTTTCCTAATTATTTTAAACAAGGTCTGTGCGAAATATTTGGTGCTCAAACATATTCGTGAAGCTTTGCTTGAGATCACGGATGAAGATATTGCTGAGCATATTTTAAGTGAGCATTATTTTTGTGATACGGTGGTCAATCGCATGGTCTCTAAATTGAGTGATCAAGCTTTGTATCGCCAACTCAATATTAAGCATCGTTTATTTAAACAGTATCAAGCCGATTTAAATGAAGAAACGATTGAGTTATCAGATGAAACTGCATTAACTGAAAAACAGGAATGTCAGCTCAGCCAATCATTAGAGGAAATGCGCGAACAGTTCCAAGCGGGGCAGTTTTTACAAAATATGGATTTAATTTTATTCCATAGCGAAACAGATATGCCGATCTATGTTGAAAATCGAAGTCCGCTGTTAAATAAAATGCGCCAAATGATCTTAGTTGATCAAATCTCAGATATTCAAATCATTAAAAATCGCCTCTGGAATGGCTGCCATGCCATGATCGCTTGGCAGGCGAGTCTTATTGATCATGAAATGATTGGAATTGCTTTAGCCGATCAGAAGATCAAGAAATTTGCTGAGCAATTGGTGAGTGAAGTGAAAGCTGGATTGGTAAATATCGTTCCGAATCAAGCCAAACAACTTGATCGCATGGCTGAAAGTTTTATGAGCTCATGCCGTTCTGCTTATAAAGATCCATGTGAGCGTGTTGCTCGTGATCCATTGAGAAAACTGGGTTACAACGAACGCGTACTCGGTAGTATTGAAAATCATATCGTGCAACAATTGCCATATAAGTACTTATTACAAGGTGCTGTTTCGGGTTATGTGTACTCGGTTAAGCTTTTAGAAATTCCTGTTGATGATGTGATTATGCATTTACAAAACTCTATTGAGCAAATGGACATTACTGAGCATGAAAAGAAAGATTTGTTTGAGTTGATTTATACATCAATCTCGACTGAATTAAAGATTTCAGAGCTAGGGCAATCTTTTCGTGTTAAAAATGCCGAGTTTGAAACAGCCTAAATGATTTTTAAAATTATTTAATCTTGCCAGTAAATTATGTTTGAATAACACAACTGTCAGAGCGTTATTGTCGTTGTGTTATTACAAACATCTACCCAAATCGTAAAAACTGAAATTCGCGACTATCCAGAATGGCATCATGGTCGTACAGATTATGCTTTGTGGTATATCGAAATTGATCAACCAGAGTTAGTTGAATATTTAGATGCGATCAAAACACATTTCTCAGATTTCCTACTTACGTCGAATCAACGTCAGTATCACATTACGTTATTTGTGTGCGGTTTTCTAAATACCCATCTTTCTCCATACAATGATGATTTTTCACATGAACAATTCTTACAACATCTAAAATCTATCAATCAATTACAACTTGAACCCTTTGAATTAGAATTCACAACCATCGATAGTTTTAGTAGTGCTTTATTTATTCAAATCATCGATCAAGAAAAAATTTTAGAAAAAATCCGTTCTCAGCTTTCACTTATCTCGAAGGAAATAGCGGCATTGCAATATTGTCCTCATATTACGATTGGACTTTATAGCGATGCATGGAGTAGTGATCTTGTTATAGAGCGAATAAAAAGCTTTGAAGCCAAAAGAATTAAAATTCAAGTGAATCAATTAACTTTCGGTTATTATAAGGCTCAGATTTTACAAGGATTACTGTATCCTTATCATCAATTGGTATTAGGTTAATATGTTGCAATTAGTTTTGGGTGGTGCACGTTCGGGTAAGAGCCGATTGGCTGAAAATATAGCTCAGCAGCGTGGAATCCCTGTGATTTATGTCGCCACAGCGCAAGCTTTAGATGATGAAATGCAGCAAAGAATTCGACATCATCAGCAGCAAAGACCCAAGCAATGGAAACTTTGTGAAGAGCCTATTTTTCTGGCGGATCAATTATTAAAACTAGATCAAGAACATCAAATCATTTTGGTTGATTGCCTTACCTTATGGTTGACCAATCTATTGTTAGCTGAAGATCAAGATTTGCAGCAGCAACAGACAGACAAGTTATTAGAAATATTACCCAAACTTAAATCTGAGATTATTTTAGTCAGTAATGAAACTGGGCTAGGTGTCGTGCCGATGGGTGAAATTAGCCGTCGATTTGTGGATGAAGCTGGTCGATTGCACCAAGCATTAGGGCAGCTTGCTCATAAAGTGATGTTTTGTGTTGCAGGCTTTCCAATGATTTTAAAAGATGAGAATTAACATGACTGAACAAAATGCTTGGTACACAGAATCGGCAAAACAAATTGATTTGGAAGCAAAACATCTAGCCGAACAACGACAACAACAACTCACTAAACCAACAGGGGCTTTAGGAGACTTAGAACAGCTTGCGATTCAGCTAGCAAGTTTACAAGGTACAGTTCATCCCCAAATTCAAAAACCATGGATCACGATTTTCGCAGGTGATCATGGTGTAGTCGAAGAAAATATCTCAGCTTATCCTCAAGCGGTGACACGTCAAATGCTTCAAAATTTCGCGTCTGGCGGTGCAGCAATCAGTGTTATTGCAAAACATCATCAGGCACAGTTACAAGTGATTGACTGTGGAACGGTAGGCGATCCCTATGATTATGTCGGTGTAGAGCGACATTGTATTCGTGCAGGTACAGCCAACTTTGCTCAACACGTTGCAATGACTGAACACGAATGTTTTGCTGCATTAACATTAGGTAAAGCCAGTGTGGAGCTAGCTCAGTCAGAACAGGCTGATATCTTTATCGCTGGTGAAATGGGGATTGGCAATACTTGTTCTGCTTCAGCCATCGCATGTTTGTTGTTGAATGAAGATGCAGCACAACTGACAGGTGTCGGAACAGGAATTAATAATCAACAATTACAACATAAAATTGCAGTCATCAATCAGGCAATTGAACTCCATCAATCCAGTGTTGAGAATGATGCTTTGAAAATTCTAGCTGCCGTGGGTGGTTTAGAGATTGCTGCCATGACAGGAGCATATTTACGTTGTGCTCAAATTGGTTTGCCTATTGTGGTGGATGGTTTCATTAGTTCCGTTGCAGCATTATGTGCTGTTCGCATACAGCCAAGTTGTCGTGACTGGATGCTATTTGGACATCAATCAGCAGAATATGGTCATGTTCGTATTCTTAAAGAATTAAAAGCGCAGCCAATTCTAAAAATGAATCTAAGATTGGGTGAAGGAAGTGGTGCAGGCGCAGCATTGTCAGTGCTGCAATTGGCATGTGTTTTACATAATCAAATGGCAACCTTTGCCGAAGCTGCAGTGACAGGAGATAAAGTTGCGCCTTGATTTACTGCGACATGGTGAAACAACTTTAAGCCATACTTTACGTGGGCATACTGATGATGAACTCACAGAAAAGGGGTGGTTGCAGATGCAATCAACCATACAGCAATATGTCGCTGGAGGTACTAATTGGGATGTTATTTTTAGTTCACCTTTACAGCGTTGTCATGCCTTTGCAATCAATTTAGCAGAGCGACTCGAAACACCTTTGCAATTAAATATGCATATCAAAGAAATGTATTTTGGTGATTGGGAAGGTATTTCGACTCAAAGCATTTATGAAAATGAGCCCGAGTTATTGGCAAATTTTTGGCAATTTCCAACAAAATATCATGCACCAAATGGTGAGTCTTTAGAGCAATTTTTACAGCGCGTTCAAGTTGGCTTTGATGAAATCCACACTCAAATGAAAATACATCAATGGAATAGAGCATTAGTTGTTACGCATGGTGGTGTGATTAAATTACTCACTTGTTTAGCACGATATAAACATCTCAATGATTTATTAAAAATGTCTGCTGAGCTTGGGCAACTGTATTCAGTAAAAATGTATAAAAAAGATAGTCTCTGTTTTGAGGAAATCAAAGAATGACACCATTTTGGATCGCTTTGCAATTCTTGACTGTTTTACCCATCGAACTAAAACAGATACCAACTGCAAAGCAAAATGGTCAATCTGTACTTTTTTATCCACTTGTAGGATTGCTAATAGGATTAATTCTATTTGGACTTTCAATCCTTCTCGTAAAATTACCGATTATTCTTGCTGCAACCATCATTTTAGTAGTTTGGGTTTGGCTTACAGGTGGACTTCATTTAGATGGTCTAGCGGATACAGCAGATGCTTGGGTAGGCGGTTTTGGTGATCGGGAACGGACCTTAAAAATCATGAAAGACCCAAGTTGTGGTCCTATCGGTGTTCTAAGTTTAGTTATTGTTTGCTTGATGAAATTTTCAGCTTTATATGTCTTGCTAGAACAACGGCTCTCTGCATTTTTAACCTTAATACCCATGCTGGGTCGCAGTGTTCCTTTATTTTTATTTCTCACAACACGATATGTTCGAGCGAATGGATTAGGGCGCGCACTGACTGATTCTATTCCTAAAACTGTAGGTTGGCTTGTTTTTGTCATTACATTAACATTACTTTGTGCATTTAAATCGATGGGGTTAGTTGCTTTAATCAGCTTTTTATTGATATTGGTTTACTTAAGAATTTTGTTTATTAAGAGAATCAGTGGTATCACGGGCGATACTGTGGGTGCTGCAATTGAGTTAAGTGAGATGGGTTTAATATTAACTTTTGTGATTGCTTTCTTTTATATCTAAGTGAATTTTTATAGGATTGATCCTTCTCAGAAAAGAAGGATCAATTCCGTTTTAACGTTTTCGAATTGCCAATACACTTCCCAAGATAACTAATACTGCAATCAGTCCCGCAATTGTTCCCAACAGAATGTCTCTAAGCGTTTTATCTATCGGTAACCATGTCCATTTATGCAAATATGCAAAACTAAACCCCTCTAAGGCATCTTGCTGATTTACTTGCGCCGCAATGACACCACTACTTGGTTCTATATAAAGTCTAAGCTGATCATTCAAATTAGTGTCAACCTTGATCACAGGTAAACGTTTATTGATAAAACCATATTCACCGCCAAAACGAGTTACCCACGAACTTTGAGTAAAATGCTCAAAAGGCAAGTTTAAATAAAAGGCTGCCAAATATTTGCTCTGCTCAAGAGGATTCAACTTTTTAGCATGTTGAGCATCAATTAACTCAATGGCTGGGGCAGCATCTTTTGCATGATGATGGTGATCATGTTCTTTCGCTGCGGTCATGCTCCCTTGTAATTGGGGTTTTCCAATCAATTGAACCATCCAGCCTGCATGTGCTTGATTCTGATCAAAAGCAATCGGTACAAGATTGAGTCGCTGAATTGGGCGTTGAACTGCCAATTGCCATGCTTCAGGGTTTAAATCTTGCGTATGGAAGATGGGCTGAATATTTACAAGTTCAGGTTTTTTATGCCAAACATGATAAAAACCACTAAACACCCATAACAAAATAAAAACGCTTAAACTGATGCCCAGATAACGATGAAAAAATCGAATTGGTTTTTTACCTAAACGATGATTTTTACGATTGTGAATTTTGAAGAACAACCCGATTCCCATCAAGGTCAAAGCAAGAATGCCAATTAAAGCAATTTGGATCAAGAAACTTTGTCCTGTCCACGGTTGATCTCCCCAAGTCCATGTATGTCCTAAGCGGAAGATCCGTGCCATCCACATTTTTTGATCATTGGAAATCGTTGCTAATCGAGATTGTGCTGGATCGACATAAGCCCTTAAACCAGTATCAAAATCTACACGCCAAACAGGTAATAAACGATTGACGCTTGGATAATCATCGCTAAATTGAGTCACTAGTTCAGCAGAAAGAATCTGTTGTTGGCTTAAGCCAGTGTACCAAACTGCAAGACGTTTTGCGTCTTGCAATTCTGCATCTTCAATAAGTTGCCCAGTATGACGATCAAAATATTCAGCAATATTTTGATTAGGTTTTAAAACTCGATAAGCGATAAGATCTTTATTAAGTTCAATTGCTTGTAATGCAGAAAATTCGGTAATTTTTTGCATTTCTAAGACTTGAGGAACGGACAATCCACCCCTCAAATCAAGCTGTTGGGATGGAGGCATACGTTTTGCAGGTTGTGGTTGGGTTGCACTCATAATTGGATGCAACACACCAGTTAAAGACCACATCAAAACGAGAATGCCAAGTACCATTCCAAAGCCACGATGAAACTTTAGTAGCTTTTTCAATTGGTTGGCATTCATGACTTATTTCCCAAAATAATAACGTAAACCTAAAAAATAAGTCCGTGGTGCAGCAGGTGTATAACTGGCTTGATTATTACTAAACGAGGTACTTTCCGCATAATGCACATCAGCTGCATTGAGAATTTGCCCATAAATCTCATAGGCATTTTTACGATAATTTGCACGTAGGTTTAGAATCGAATGTCCATCATACTTTTCTGTATTGGCATCATTGATCCAGTATGAACCAACATACATACCTTCGACTGAAAGTAATAGTTCTGGTATAGGTTTAATCTGGTACTCAACTGTTCCAAAGCTTTTTGGCGAGCTAGGCATCGTATTGCCGCTATAGTTAAGTGTTAGTGAGGGTTGAAATTGCTTATATTCATGTTTTGCGATACTGCCTGACAGTTTCAAACGTTGATCGTATTGTTCGCTAAGTTTCCATGTCCCACCAACTTCAATGCCTTGATGTAAAGTTTTTCCAGCATTACGAGGTTCACGTGTGTTGTCTGATTTAGTAAAGCTAAGCACTTCATCTTTACCTTCTAGGCGATATAAAGTAATTTCGCCATCTAAGCGATCATCCAATAACTTGAAACGCAAACCTAGATCAACGTTATCAAAAGTTGCTTCTTTCAGGTCAGGTGTGACTAAATTTGCTCCATAAAGGCTACTCACTTCAGGCGGAACAAAGCCTTGTGACCAATTGCTGTAAAGATCTAATTCAGGCGTAATATTCCAAACAAAACCGAGTTGTGGACTGGCTTTATGAAAATGACGTTTTTCATCTGGAGCACCTGTCACTTTAGAAGGAATAAGCTTATTGTCAAAGTCATAACTGATCCAGTCATAGCGAGCACCGCCGACTAAGTTTAAGTTTGGTAAAACTTGCCAGTTTGCTTGTGTGTAAATTGCTTGATTATTCACATCCACATTAAAATCACGCAGTAATTGGCGTTGTTTAAACCCTGTATAAACACGTGTTTGAGGATCGCGAAACACCTCAATATCATTGGTTTTTACTTGGTTCGGCGAATGTTCTGACATCGCACCAACAATTAATTTCACAGGGTGAAAATTAATGGAATGTTGTAAATTTAAACCATAAGACTGAAAGGCATTATATGTAGTTTGGCCAGTATATGTTCCAGTAGGTTTGCCATTCTTAACATCAGTACGGATGTTATAACTTGGATTCTGTTCAGTGGTGTTATCACGATAATACAGTGTCGCTTGACTTTGGTTTTGATCATTCCAACTGTGGTTCAATTGAGATGAAAGTCTTGTTGCATCAACTTCACGATAAGTAAAGGTTTGATAACTGTAACCAGGTCGTTTACTGAAATCATCAGCATTTAAACTACCTGTCATATCTGCTTTGAGATGATTATAACTGACGATATTTTTAATTTGGGTGGCATCAGATATGCGCCAATCATGTCTTAAAGTTATACTTTGCTTATTACTTTCAGCATGATCTTGCCAGCTATCACCACGCTCACTGGCATAGCCCGATATTCTTAGACCATGCTCCCCAAATTCAGTATCAAAGGTATTCGATGCACCTAGGTCTAGACGGCGATAACCTTCAGAACTAGCACTTAGACCTAGCTCAGCTGTTGGATTTAAACTAGGAGCTTTTGTAAGAAAGTTAATCGTGCCGCCAATTGCATTACTTCCATATAAACTACTCGCTGGACCACGCAGAATTTCAATACTATCAATCCCGGCCAAATTTACTTCATACAGTGCATTATGGTTAAAAACACCTACAGGACGCACAGATATACCATCTTCTAAATACTGATAAACAGCCGCAGTCGTGATTGGTTGGCGTATAGACATCATGTGCTGCTCATTACCCAAGTCATTCATCAAAACACCTGGTGTTTGATTCACTAACTGACCAATAAATGTCGCATGTTTATCTTCTATATCTTGCTTGCTGATTTTGCTAATTGCAGCAGGAGTATTGCTAATCGATTCTCCCTCACGGCTTGCAGTGACAACAATGGTCGCTAAAGTTTGTGTTTCATCTTTTGATGAAGTTTCAGCTAAAGCAATTGAACTATAAGTAGCAGAAAGGCACGCAGCAGCTAATACTGACAAACGAAATTGAGTATTCATATCAAACTCTATAAAAAAGCAATAAACAAGGCGGTACCGCAGTTCTCACTGGATACGATATTTACGGAATTGCGTTTTATAGAGCGAGTGGAGGTGCTTGTTTAATTGGGAAAATATAGTAGATACGTGGTATATGCAGATCTTCTGTCTGAACCGTACCGGGTTTGTCGGAGACCACTTTTCTTGAGAGAATGTCCCGATGAAAAAAGTAAAATACACCCCTGAAATCAGAGATAGAGCGGTTCAATTATTGATTGAATCT